>JBBSPP010000086.1:0-8671 GCA_038258625.1 Chitinophagales bacterium | reverse complement strand
CGGGCAGTCAAGAAGGTAATTTGGCCTTGCAACTAGAGCGTGTTTTTAATAAAAAATTATTTACTGATGTGTACGTCAGCACTTTTAATACCACACTTGGTGTTTTGCGCGGTGCGCACATTGGCAACCTCACGGATTTGGAGCAAGCTTTTAATAGAGAAACGCCTTTTTTTACAGAGGACAAATTTAGCTATGCACTAGATGCGCCCAAGCAAAAAGTAAATCATCATTTAGCAAAAGTGCATGGTAAATATTTTTTTTCGGAAGATAAAATTCTGGATATTACGCTGGCCGCACAATTCAACAATCGAAAAGAATTTGATGTGCGCCGCGCCGGTCTCAGCGAAACACCCGCGCTTAGTTTGCAGCAATATACTTTTTTTGGAGAGGCAAAATACAAATACTTTTTTTATGAAAATCTAAGTCTTAGCACGGGGCTTCAGCTAAATGCAATTGATAATACCAACAATCCCGAAACAGGAATTTTGCCATTAATCCCAGATTATTTTAGTTTTGAATCGGGTGCTTTTGGTGTGCTAAATTATTTTCGAGGCAAGTCCTTTTTTGAGCTTGGATTGCGCTATGATAATGTAATTCAAAATGTGACGGCTATCTCGCAATCTGTGCCGCGTAGATTGCTTTTTTATGAAAATATTTTTCATAATATCAGTTCATCTTTTGGTTGGACGTATAATTTGGACAAAGATTGGCACGTATCATACAATGTGGGTTATGCCATGCGAAACCCTGCTATCAATGAGTTGTACAGCGGCGGGCTACACCAAGGTGTAAGCGGCATTGAAGAAGGTGACGCAAATTTGAATCCCGAAAAATCTTTTAAAACAACTCTCGGCATACACGGCGACGTAGGGCATGAAGCGCATTTTGAAGCCTTAATTTATTATCAAAATATTCAAGATTTCATTTATCTCAATCCGCAAGATGAAATTCGTTTGACAATTCGTGGCGCGTTTCCTGTGTTTAAATATGAGCAAACAAATGCACAAATTGTTGGGTTGGATTTGACTGCAAAATATGAACTTGTAGAAGGCTTGATGGCAAAAGGCGCGTTCAGTTTTATACGTGGTACAAATCGCGGAGATAAATTACCGCTGATAAATATGCCATCGAATAATGTGCTCGCAAGTGTAAATTATGAACTACCGCAGATATATAAAGCTGGGAAAAAACAAATTCAGAATATTGAGATTGGCGCAGATGCTCGTTATGTTTTTAAACAAAATAATCTCTTGCCAGAACAAGATTTTGTATTGCCACCCGATGCTTATTATTTGTTGGGGATAAAATCTGCGGCAGATATCCAATTGAAAAAAACACGCTTTCGTTTGTTTGCCCGAGTAAGTAATTTGCTCAATGCCGAGTACAGAGATTACTTAAACCGACAACGATATTTTGCAAATGATTTAGGCAGAAGTTTGACGGTGGGCGGAACGTTGAAGTTCTAAAAATTTTCTTTGTGTCAAGCTCAGCCTGACATACTACTTAAACAATAGCAAAATCAAAAATTATACAACATCGCATAATGGGGAATATCATCTTCTAAATACTGCTCCGAAATTACCTTGAAACCTAGCTCGATGTAAAATTTTTCCAAATAGCATTGGGCGGAGATTTTGATATTTTCTTGGAATTCCTTTTTGCAAATTTCGATTCCTTTGTACATAACGGCTTTGCCGTATTCTTTGCGTCTATGCTTTGGCGAAACGACTACTCTACCTATTGAGCAATATTCATCGTATGAGATACCAGAAGGAACAATGCGCACATAAGCCGCGAGTTCATGACCGTCGTATCCTAACAAATGCTTGGATTGTAAATCTCTTCCATCGGCATCTTGATACACACAATCTTGTTCTACTACAAATACCTCGTTGCGTAGTTGTATAAGCTCGTAAAGCTCAAGATTTGTGAGTTCTTCAAACGTTTTGTATCGCCAGTTTAGCATCCGATAAAAATAGGTTTATCAAATTGAGGCAACAACATTTTTTTCATAAAAGCTATAGCTTTTTCGCCATCAGTGCCAATGTCTTTGCTAAAATTATTTACGTATAAATCGATGTGTTGTTGCATAACGGATTCGTCCATTTCTTGCGCGTGGCTTTTTATATAATCTGATAAATTTGTTTGCCTTTCTTGCCAAGCAATTGATGCTTTAATTGCTTCGTTTATTTGCTCTCCGTATTGCGATACTAAATTTCTTTTAATGGCAATTCCACCCAATGGGATAGGAAGCTGTTCTTTTTCTTCCCAATACTCGCCAAGGTCCAGCACTTTGTGCAACCCTTTCTTCTTATATGTAAAACGGCTTTCGTGAATTACTAATCCCAAATCAAATTCGTTGTTCAACAGTTTTTCTTCTATTTGGTCAAACGGAACTTCTGTTTTGGTTTTTAAATCAGGGAAGGCATATTGAAGTAAAAAGTTAGCCGTGGTTGTTTCCCCAGGAATAGCGACCAAGTGCTTTTCATTTGGCTTAATGTTTTCCACTTCACTTAAAAGCAAAGGACCAACCCCGTAACCCATAGCCCCACCGCTGCGTAGCAAAATATAATCTTCGGCTACTTGAAAATAATTAGCGTAAGAAATCTTTACAATATCCAAATTTTGTTCTTGCGATTTTCTATTTAAATCCGCAATATCATGATGCTCAAAATCAAATTCAAGATTGGGAATCTGTATTTTCTTTTGCGCCAATGCCTCAAAAATATAAGTATCATTTGGGCAAGGACTGATGCCGATACTTACTTTCATAAAATACTTTTTAGGTGTTTAGTGATTTCGGCGTTCAAATTTTCAAGAGACTTTTTTATTTGCCAATTATTTTTATCTCGCTCCCCTATAAAATTACTCACCGCACGTAATTGTAGATACGGCACTTCGTATTCTTCACAAATTTCTTGAAAAGCTGCGCCTTCCATATTTTCTATTTGAGTATTAAAATGGGCATGGCGTGAATCGTTTTTATCTTTCTCTTGAAACAAAATATTGGTAGAAAGTGAATCCATAATTTCTAGTTTTGGCAACACATCATCACATACATTGTATTTCGTATTGGGGTCTTTTTTTTCTACCAAGCCCGAGACCGTAAATGGTGTAAATCCTCTTTTTTCAAATACTCCCAAATCTCCCTGAAAGTCTTTGTTTATTTTTACTACTTGGCTCAACATTGTTTCGGTTTCAATGCCGCCTGCCAGGCCAGCCAGTATAATTAAATCAAATTTATCTTCGGCAATGTAAGGCAGCAAATCCATAGCCATTGCTATGCCACCTACGCCACAAGCGCGTTTGCTAAGGTTGGGGTGTTCAAATGTGATAGCCGATAATTCTAGTTGGGTAGGTGCAAGTAGCCTAATTTTCATTGTGGGCAAAGGTACATAAATGCGCTAACCTTAAAATCATAAAACTCTTTTTGCAACAGACAAAAACTTTCAGTTGTAAATTTGCCGCGGTTCGAACAACATGGTTGTAGAGCTTTTTTAAAAAATTATCAAATGATTTACGTTACAAGAATAGAACATTTTAATGCCGCGCATCAATTATGGAATCCTGATTGGAGCGATGAGCAAAATGCACAATTTTATGGCAAATGTGCCAATAAAAATTACCACGGCCACAACTACGAATTGCACGTTACCGTAAAAGGGAATGTGAACGAAGAAACCGGTTTTTTGATAAATGCTAAAACCTTAGCTGAGATTATCAAAGAAAAGATTGTAGAAGAAGCAGACCACAGAAATTTGAATGTGGATGTATCTTTTATGCAAGGAAAAAAGACGAGTGCAGAAAATTTTACAAAAGCAATATGGCAAGAATTAAAACCTGAAGTAGAAAAACTAGGAGCCCAAATGCACAAATTAAAACTGGTGGAAACGCCTAAAATATATATAGAATATTATGGCGAATTATAAAAAAATAGAAGAGTACAATGAGGAGTATTTGCAAAAAATGCAAACACATTATGGTGATATTCTTTCACTAGTAGGCGAGGATAACCAGCGCGAAGGCCTTGAAAAAACACCGCAACGTGTTGCCAAAGCAATGGCTTACATGACGCAGGGTTATGAACAGAATGCGGTAGAAATTATTAATTCAGCCAAGTTTGAAGAAAGCTATAGCGAAATGGTGCTCGTAAAAAACATCGAATTATACTCCATGTGCGAGCATCACATGTTACCATTTTATGGCAAAGCGCATATTGCATACATTCCCAACGGACACATCACAGGCTTAAGCAAATTGGCCCGCGTGGTAGATGTATATGCACGCAGATTGCAAGTACAAGAGCGAATGACGGATCAAATTTTACAAGCTATAAAAACAGCGCTGAACCCTATTGGCGTAGCGGTGGTGATAGAAGCCAAACACTTATGCATGATGATGCGCGGTGTATCAAAACAAAATAGCAGCACAACCACGAGTGCATTCAGTGGCGAGTTTGAAACGAATATGAAAACTAGAAATGAGTTTTTAAAACTGGTAGGAACTAAATTATCGTAAATCGATAACTTCTACTTTTGGATGGTCTGCCTCACTGAAAATAAATGAATTGTCGGTGAGCGTAGGATTTTTTTCGTAGTTAGAAATTGAGTAACTGTAAATGTTGCCATTCTTATCATATACTTTTCCGCCAGTAATTAAATCAGATTTATCACTAACCATCAAAATGATTTTTTCATACTGAACAGATTTTTTCAGCGGTACTAATCCGATATAAGTGAGCCCGTTTTTTGCAAATAAATATTTGTAAGCATACTCTTTATCATAAAAGTTTGTAAATAGTTTTGACGGTGAAAACGCATCCTCGTTATCTTCAAAATCTGTTACCTGCACTTCATTACTTTCTTTGATGTAGGTCCAAATATTTTTGGCGTCATTGTAAATTTCCTGACCGCCAATTTTTACTACGTACTTATCACCTTTTACCATCACCATACCACTTTTTGCACCCTGGCTTTTGCCTTTAGCATCTTTTATGGAAATTTTGAAATTCGCCTTCATTGATTTCATTCCTTTCAAATTTTTGGTCACTTTGTTCAAAACGGCTTTTGCCTTAGCGTCGCCCTGGGCAAAGGTTGTAAGAGAAAAAAGACCTAAAAAAGTAATGAGTAGTAAGTTTTTCATTCGTGCATTTTAATTTGAACAAAGGAAAAACAAGAATTGCTAATAGAAAGTGAAGTTCATTTTTCAATTCTATACAAGCTGTTAATTATTGGGCTGAATGACGTAGTAAGCGCAAGTGGTTAAAAAATTGCGCACAAACGGCACTGCGCCGAATAACCAATTTTGTTTGCGCGGTTGTAACCCAAATTTGAATTTATAAATAGGGTTAAACAAAAACCATTGCTTTGATTTTATGGTAAAATTATTCTGTCTTACAATTCGCTCAAAACGCTCAATGGTAATGCCCGTTTCTTTGGTTATACGCATTAGTTCTACGTGTCCATCTGATGCGCCCGACATTTTTACCAACCCTATAAAAAGAGGCATAGGTAAAATATGATAGTACGGAAATTTAGAAGCCAGCTTATTGGGCAACACCTGTTGATGTCCGCCAAAAGGCATATACCAAGGCGGAAAACCAAAGAAAATTTGACCTTTGGGAGTAAGTAATTTTTTTAAATGAGGTATAAATTTTTCTTGCTCGGGCACATGTTCAATTACATCTTTCAAAATAATTAAGTCAAAATGATGTTGGTATTTCAGTACAAAGTCTTCATCATAAACATTTTGATCTGAAAATTCTAACTGCCCGTTATCTAAGAATTCCTTTAAAAATTTTGCGCCAATTGCTAAGCGCGGGCTATCCAAATCTACTCCCAAACATTGACAACCTTTTTCCAGAAAAGGACGGAGAACGCCACCTTCGCCGCAGCCAATTTCTAATACGTTGAGCCCTTTGATAATTGGCAAAGTTTGCTCTATAAATGGCAATACATAAGTAGCAGAATTTTCGACCTGCTGACTTACCATTACATCCGAGCTTTTGTGTTGTTCTAACATTTTATTTTGAGATTGCGCAAATATAAATAAGCAATGCTATGCCTTGGGCCTATCCTTGGTTTTTAATTGCTCCATTTGCCGTTGGATAGAATCCTCGTGAATTAGCTCAAAAACCTTTCGAATAAAATCTTCATCAAACTCCGCATTCGACCAACACGTGCGTGTTTCCACAATTTCACGCCAACGTTCGGGCTGGTAAACGGGCATGTTGTTTTCTATCTTTATGTTGCCAAGTTCTTCACCCAAATTTTTTCTTTTTACTAATAAATCTACAATCTCGGCGTCCACGCCGTCCATTATTTGGCGTAGGTGTTCAATTTTGGCCATGGCCGTATCATTGCTTTCCCCTTGGCGAATAACCAAATGCCCAATTAAATTTTCTAGTTGCCAGGGTGTAATTTGTTGCTGCGCATCACTGAGAGCCTCGTCTGGGTTTGGGTGTGTTTCAATCATCAAACCGTCAAGGTCTAAATCTAAAGCTCGCTGGGCTACATCTGCAAGCAAAATTCTGTTACCACAAATATGGCTCACATCACAAAATATTGGAATGGTGGGGTAGCGCCTTTTTATTTCAATAGGGATAGCCCAATGCGGTTTGTTCCGAAATTTACTACTCTTATCATAGCTAGAAAAGCCGCGGTGAATGCACGCTATATCTTTTATACCCGCACGTTCAATTCGTTCAATGGCGCCTGCCCACAAATCTACATCGGGGTTGATCGGGTTTTTGATCATCACCGGTTTGTTGGTTCCCTTGAGGGCATCAGCAATTTCTTGCACCGTAAACGGATTGACAGTGCTACGCGCACCAATCCAAAATGCATCAATATCGTATTTCAACGCCAGTTCAATTTGCTCGGGCGTGGCCACTTCGGTACACACTTTTTTGCCCGACACTTTTTTTACCTCTTGCAACCATTCTAATGCTTCTTGTCCTTTGCCTTCGAAATGACCAGGTTTGCTTCGTGGTTTCCACACGCCGGCGCGGATCATATTTACTTTTTCGTTAGTACGAAAAGCTTCAGCAATTTGCAACATTTGCTCGTGGCTTTCGGCGCTGCATGGGCCGGCAATTAGGAATGGTTTGTGCGAAAACATTGCATCAAAAGTACGAAGTGCTTAAGAGTGAGTTATACTATTTTTCATTTTTTGTTGAATGCGGGCAGTCCCATAGTTGAAAATGTATATGTCAAGCCCAAGTTGGGCTTTTTTTAAATTAAAAGCTACCTTATTAATCAAAGTATTTATAACAATTATTACATGGGTAGGCTTGAATTTTGGCGAATCTGAAAACAGAATATTAAATCATATATCATAAACTCTTTCGTTTATTTATACTTTACCATTCCTTGTAATCTCCATTTTTTTTTGGCTCTTTAATTTGTTTTTTTACCTCTTTTTTTTGAATAGATTTTTTTATTAACTCCAAAACCTTCAGTTGTAAATTTAACGGGAGCTCATTTTTTTTGGGTAGAAAATTTCGTTCTTCTTTACAGAAATAACTTTTAAAGAAGTAATTACTACATGATAGGTAAAATGGTCAAATGTGATCAACCAACTTTTTTATATCCGCTTCTATTTTGGCGGGTTTGGTAATGGGCGAGTAGCGTTTAAAAGGTTCGCCATTTTTATCAATCAAAAACTTAGTAAAATTCCATTTAATACCATTTCCTAGCCAAGATCCCAATTCATTTTTTAAATAAATAAATAGCGGATGGGTATTGGCACCATTCACATCAATCTTTTCAGTTAGCTGAAACGTTACACCGTGATTTATTTTGCAGGCTTCGGTCATTTCATTATTGGCCAGCGGTTCTTGATTTAAGAATTGGCTGCATGGCGTACCCAATACCACTAGCCCGTTTTCTTTATATGTTTGATGCAGTTTTTCTAACCCATCGAACTGTGGTGCCAAGCCACATTGCGTGGCCGTGTTCACTATCAGCACCACCTTGCCTTTGTAATCTTGCATGGATAGCTTTTTACCGTTTGGCGTATTTATTTCTTGGGTATAAAAATTCATTGAAGGATTATTTTTTTTAAAATTGAAGCGCTGTTTTTTATTAATTACAATAAAAATAGCCGTGCATGAGCAGTAAAAAATCGCCTAGCGTAGCAAGGTTATATTGCCCACAAATTGGTTTTTATAGCCATTTTTCCATTTTGCCTCAATTGTATAAATGTACACACCACTTGGCTGCTCATTATTGCCAAATCGACCATCCCAACCTCTACCATTTATGGTATTGGTGGTAAAAACGATTTCGCCCCAACGGTTCATTATTTTCATACTAAAATCAATTACGCCACTGCTCAATAAGTCTCGAGGTAAAAAATAATCATTCAGCCCATCACCATTTGGGGAAAAACTGTTGGGGATGTTGAGGTAGCAATCTCTTTTTATCAAAATACTGTCCGTGGTAATGCAGCCAGTAGTTGTTGCCTGCGCCCAGTAACGGCCAATATCGCTTATGCCTACGGATATGGAAGAGGCTACCACGCCCGTGCTCCACGTTAGTATTTGGTTTGGGTTATTAATATTTTGCAACAGGGCTACCGTATCCATGCCTGGGCAAAGTGTAATATCATTACCCAAATTAAGCTGCGGAAAATCATTGACTGTAATGGTTATGCTTGTGTCTTTATCAGG
>JBBSPP010000085.1:0-8818 GCA_038258625.1 Chitinophagales bacterium | reverse complement strand
ATAATTCTGACGTGAGAATTGCAGCTGTGGAAAAATGGATTGTTTTCGAGGCAGGTTCTTTCTTTGTTTCTTTAACAGGTATGGTTTCGCTGTTAAAAGAAAGTGCGTCAAGTTCAAGAGTTCCTACCTTATCTGGCGATACTTGTTTGCACATAGCACAAACCACCAGCGAATAGATAAAAATCAATGAGGTAAAAACATTAATCGTTCGTCTCATAATTAGGAGTTGGAGCATAAAAGTATAGTGTAGCTTTCTTAAATGCAAACATTATCATAATGTTTTTTAATTAAATAACAATTAAAGCCTTGTCTTCCTTTTGTCAAACTTTGCTGCCAACAGTTAAAAGGCTTGGTACTATATGCTTTTAAATCAATTCTGCATTGCTCTCTTTCAGCTTTTTAGTATTGTTATTTTTTAGGTCAAAAATTACCAGCACCGCCACGCCGATATAAAAAAGACTGCCCACTTTATCAGTTTCAAGTAGCTCGCTAAAAAAATTATTAATAAACACCGCGCCTAGCATACCAATCACCGCCAGCACAATTTGCTTATCCTGCCGCGTGTTACATTCCGAATATATTTTTTGCGCCCGCCAAAACAGTACGAAAATTAATATTGCATACAGCATCATTCCTACAAAGCCTTGCTCGGCCAGCATAAACAAAAAATAATTGTGCGTGGTAGATCGTTCTAAATTTCGGCTTACCCAAGTCTTAAATTCCGATACACTATAGGCAGGGTAATTATCGTAAAACATATTAGGCCCTACGCCAAATATTGGATAATCTTGGCTCATTCGAATGGTAGCAATCCAACGATAATAGCGCTCTGCCGAAGATATATCTGTACCTTGAATCGTCGCCATAAGATGATCCGTCAAATCTTCGTGCATGATTGTTTTTTCAAACCGTGGGCGATATTGCAAGTAGCGATTATCGTGCGCCATGTAGAGCACAAAAACTAAAATTAATGTATAAAAAACGGGCACTACGTATTTTGCCAATCTCATCCTTACGGCTAATATCATGCCCGCACCAAAAAGCACCGCGCCCCAAGCACCGCGAGAGTAGGAAAAATAAATAGCAACCAAATAAAATAATAGCGAAAAAAGCAGCACATTTCGATAAACACTCCCTTTACGCCCTGTCCAATAAGCGCCCAAAATGGCAAAGAAAAAACATGAAATCATGGAGCCGTACATTACATGATTCACAAAAAATGGTTGAATTGGGTCATGCACATCCGTAAAGCTAAAGCCCGCTCCTTTGGCTTTGTACATCACCGAAATTATAATGGCAGTAAGGCTTGCAAACATTGCCCAGAAACCAATCTTCATATTTTTTTTTCGAAAAAAATACCCAAAAGCAAAAAAGAAAAACGGCAAAAGAAACCAAATTTTCTTCACCAAAAACTTCGCGCTCAAACCTACATCCTGCGATTTGAGCGTGCAGATAAATGTCCAAAAAAAACTAATGAGAATTAAAAGTGTAAAGGGATGCTTGAGGAAAGATAAGGTGTAAATGCTTCGTTTTTTTATAAAATAAAAAAGCATAAGTGCCGTAATTAAAAGCTGCAATGCTTCATCAGGAAAATCCATTTCGATGGGTAATATTTTGCCCAGCGGGAAGGACAACGGTATAGCCAACAGCAATAAATGAAACGGCAACTCAATGTTGGGAATGAAATACAAACCCAACAAAAGCACTATGGGCAAAAAAGCAATTGGCAAATTATCAGAAACCAGCGCATAGGTAAGCGCCAATAAAAAAAGCAAGGCAATGCCAGCAATAAAAAGTTTTACATTCTTATCGAATGATTTAAACATCCTCAGTAAAATATTGCTTATTCCGAATAATATACTCGTACATCACTAGCAAAAACCAAGCGAATAAAAATGCGCCTAAGCCCACCGCCAACACGGTAAGAATACGGAACGGTCCTGCTTTTTCGCCACTTGGCGTAGCCCATTGCACCACGTGTATCATAGGAATATCATAATGCACCAAAGCACGGAACTCATTCGCGAGTGCGGCATATTTTCCTTTCTCAATCACCAATCGATCTTTCACTTCTTCTACCTCTTGGATTTCTTCTATGGCGCGGGCAAATTGCTCGCCGCTTCCACTCATTTTTCCGCTCAGCATATTTTTACGACCTGGGCTTATCAAATCATAAATGCCATTTTCGGTGCGCATTTTCACTAATGAATCTGTGAGTTCATCGATTTGTAGCGATAAAGAATCTTGTCTTTTTTCAATCGCAATGGCCATTTGGCTGTGGCCATTTATGTAAATTTCCTTTAGGTAATTCTCGGTAAGATTGATGGCGGAGTTTACAATTTTGGCGCCCAACTCCTTATCGGCGTCTTCAAACGTTACTTCAAGATGCTTGAAACCCGTACGCCCAAAGGAATAGTTTTTGGCAAACCGCTTATAGGTTTTGCGCATGGCGTCGGGGTCGTTTTTTATATCCTCGCCGTAGTGCTCAGCCATGTTGTATTCCTCAATTAATTTTGAAATTACATTTGATGTATTGCCTATTACAAAAACTCGGTCTGCTTCGTTTTCGCCACCAAAAATGTCAACCCATTCTTGATTTAGTTCTCTGAACAAATTCACCCTGCCAGAGATAGCCGTTGAAGCCGGGAAAAAAGAACCATACGCTTTGTAGGTATTATCTTTTAAAAACATAAAAACAGCAGCTATCACGGCCGCCACGATGGCAAAAATTAAAATGATATTTTTTCGGCGCCAACCAAACCGTATAAAATCGACCATGTCGAGGTTGTATTTTTTATCTGTCATAAAATTATGAATGCGGCAAATATATTAATTAGTAATTAGTAGTGTGTAGCGAGTGGTTAGTATTTCGTAGCCAGTTTAGTAGCGAGTAGTTAGTATCGAGTAGTGAGTTTAGTGGAGAGTATTTATTTGTTCTATTTTAGTATTTATTTCTTAAGTTAAATCTGTGGGCTACTTTCCTTTAACGAGCAAATCCTGAAAATATTTTGTCATATCTCGGTAATTCCAAAGGCGGAGTACAAAAACAAGGGGTATGAAAATAATTAAATTCAATAGTATAGAAAGCAGCATGGGAATTTCCACCGCTTTTAAAATAAAATTGATGCATCCAATAGCTAAAAAGAAAAATACCATTTGCCCCAGCCACTGCCATTTATAGGTCAAATCAGTATCGCGGATACAAAAAATTATATAACAAAAAGCCGCAAACCAATGCACACCCACCGCCACCCAAGCCACCGAGTAGGCTTTGTAATGAGGAATTAAAATTACATTGCCGCCCACGCTCAAAATGCATGCCACCGCCGCTATCCCAATCAGCAACCGCAAACTCCCTTTGGCCGTAAGTAAGGTAGAGTAAATATACATGAGGCAATAAGCGGGGAAACTCATCATGACAAAAAGGTAAATTTCGCTAGCCTCAGGCGTATTGTGGTCATACAAATAATTCATTATTTCATGGTTAAAAAAAAGTGCATGTGCGAGCACAACAAAAGATACTGGCAACAAAATATTGGTAGTCGTTTTTACCAAGCCGCTCACATTATTATTTTTAGAAATCATGCGGCTAAACATAGGCAAAAGCACACCGGCAAATAAAAACCCAAACATATTGAGCGCATCCAAAATACGAAACGCGGATACGTAAATTCCATTTTCATAATCGCCCTCTTCTTTGCCCAACAGCCGCTCCAGCAGCACGCTATCCGATCGCATATATATACCCATCAGGAAAATCAACACCGCGTAGGGCATACTTTGTCGTATAATTTTTTTGATTAAAGCAATTTTTACAATAGAAAAATCGGGGCGGCTGTAGCGAAAAATAACCACGCCTAACGCGCCCAAAATACTAATTCCGTAAGCGATTAATTGCGCATAGATGAACCATTCAATTTTAAAATTATCCCGAAATATGGGCGTAAAAAGTAACACGCTACAAATCCCAATCATCAAAAATTTATCGGCTACACTAAGTACACTGTCAATCTTAAAATCATGATGAGCAGATACATTACTCCGCAAAAACAGCAGGAATGAATTTAATAATTGGATGAGCAAAATGAGACCAAGAAGGCCCATACTTTTTTCGTCATACTGCCAAAGTACAGCTACTAGCAATACCACGCCCACAAATAGTAAAGACAAAAAACCCTTGGCCAGCAACATACTGGGTAGGTATTCCGTTACACGTTTTGGGTCTTCGGCAAGGCTTTTATTATTAAAATTAGTAATGCCCAAATCAAGCATAATATTAAATATAATGGTCAGATTGAGCAGCGAGGCGTACAAGCCAAACTCTGTGGTACCTACCACATTTTGCACATTTCTATCAATGGCAAAAATGTAAAACGGCTTTACCAAAAAATTGAGTAAAACCATTACCGTAATATTAGAAATGAAGTAACGCTTGAGCATTCTTGAGGGGTAAATGTAAAACTTATTAAAAGAGAAATATCAAAAAGCTAAATGTCAAATGTCCAAAGCCTACCAATAATTTGAGAAGAATTGATGAATTATTTTGTACAATTTTCTTTGACATTTGACCACGCTAAAGGATGGCAAGCTATTTGGAAATTGACATTTGAATCCCCTACATTTGCGCACATTAAAATGAAAATTGCGGTCAATACAAGATTTTTATTAAAAGACAAGCTAGAAGGCATTGGCTGGTTTACCCATGAAATTTTTAAACGAATGGTAAAAAATCATCCCGAAGACGAGTTTATTTTTTTGTTTGATAGACCGTACGATCCACGTTTTATTTTTGCCGATAACGTTACGCCCATAGTAGTTTCTCCCCCGGCCCGCCATCCTATTTTGTGGAAAATTTGGTTTGATTTTACCGTACCTCGTTTGCTAAAAAAACTAAAACCCGACATTTTTATTTCAACGGATGGTTTTGCTTCACTCAACACGTCCGTGCCTCAAATTACCACTATTCACGATTTGGCTTTTGAGCATTACCCCGAGCATTTACCATTTAAGTTTCGGTATTATTTGCGCAGGTTTACACCAAAATTTGCCCAAAAAGTAAATCACATTATCACGGTTTCTACTTTTTCAAAAAATGATATTGTAGAGCAATACCACATTGATGCCGATAAAGTTTCTATAGTATATAATGGCGCGCACAAGGAATACAAACCCCTAGCAGATAGCGAAATAATGGCCGTACGTAAAGAGTTTGCCAGCGGAAAACCCTATTTTGTTTTTGCTGGTGCGTTTCACCCACGCAAAAATATTGAGCGCCTATTGCAAGCTTTTGAAAAATTTAAAGCCGAAACAACATCAGATATGCAACTAGTACTCATAGGGCGGTTTGCCTGGAAATCGAGCGGGATAAATGACAAATTGCTGCGCAACAAATACCGAGACGAAATTCATTTGTACGATTATATGAATGTAGATAAACTCTCCAAAATAATTGGCAGTGCCTACGCGCTTACGTTTGTCTCGCTGTTTGAGGGGTTTGGCATTCCTATCCTCGAGGCTATTCGCTGCAATGTGCCAAGCATTACCGCAAACAAAACTTCTATGCCCGAGGTAGCAGGCAACACAGCCATTTTGGTCAACCCAGCATCGGTAGAAGAAATAGCCGTGGCCATGAAAAAAATTACGTTTGAAACTGGATGCAGAGAAAAACTAGTTGCCAACTGCGCCGCCCAAGGCAAAAAATTTAGCTGGGACGAGAGCGCCGAAAAATTTTACCAAATCATAAAAAAAGAAATATCAACCACCGTGAATAACTAATACCCGCTTGCTAGCATCGCCACCCTATCTTTATTTTTTACCATGGCGCAAGCAGATACTATTTACAACATCAAATTAGAGCAATTCGAAGGGCCTTTTGACCTCCTGTTGTTTTTTATACAGCGAGATGAATTGGATATTTACAATATTCCGATTAACAAAATCACCCGCGATTTTATGACCTTCATTGAAGAGTCCGACGATATAAATATTGAGCAGGCCAGCGAGTTTATATTGTTTGCCTCCACGCTTATTCGCATCAAAAGCAAAATGCTACTGCCCCGAAAAGAAATTGATGAAGCAGGAAATGAAATTGACCCTCGGCAAGAATTGATTGACAAAATACTCGAGTACAAACGATTTAAAGAAGCCGCCGCCGATATGGCCCTGCTCGAAGCCGAGCGCCAATTACAACTAAAACGCGGCAACGTAACCGAACAATTACTCGAAATAGGCCGCGAGCAAAGCGAAGGTACCGAGGGCGAATCACTCACCTCTTTCAAGCTATTTATGGCGTATGAGCGGGTACTAAAAAAACTGGATTTGCGCGTAAACAAACCCGAACACGTGGTGGTAAAATACAATTACTCCATGCAAGGGCAGCGTAATTTTATACACGATTGGCTTAAGCGCGACAAAAAAATATCCTTCGAGCGGTTTTTCCAGAGCTGCGAAAACAGGGTGCATGCCATTTTTAATTTTTTGGCAATACTCGAGCTTTCACAGCTACAATATATTACCATACTAAATGGCGAGGGGCGCAACAATTTTATACTCGAGTGGACAGGCATCAACACCGCCGAGCTAGAGTTTTAGTGTTTCCCCACCCACGTTTTTTATAAAAAAAAGTTCCTTTTTTAAAACCCACAACACGCAGTGCTACTTTCTAGCTGCGTGTTTTTTTTTATATAAAAAAATACAATTAATAACGTAACAGTTTATATTGTGCTGACTTTCTGCACACAGCACTATTAAAAAATCAAAACCAACCTACCCTAGCATGAAAAAAATACACTGGAACGAAATTTTAAAACCCAAGAATATTGCCTTCAATATTATAGGCAGTTTGCTCGTAGTATTTGCCATACGCGGGTTTATGTTGCCCAACAAATTTTTGGATGGTGGCATTACCGGCATTTCTATTTTTATATACGAAATAACCCACATCCCCTTCGGTATCATATTTGTGGTGCTCAATATTCCTTTTATTTTCTTGGGGTATCGCTTGCTGGGTGCCACGTTTACGGCCTCTACCATCATCACCATTATCCTTATTGCCATTGGCATTACGTATGTAAAAATTGATGCCGTCACTTCAGATTTTGTACTTATCGCACTTTTCGGCGGTTGTTTGGTGGGTGCCGGTATGGGGTTTTGCATTCGCGGCGGCTCCTCGGCCGATGGTGCGGAGATACTGGCCGTGCTTACCACAAGGCGCATTGGGCTCAACATTGCCGAGGTTATATTTGCGTTTAACGCACTGCTATTTTTGGGTGCGGCTTACTTTTTCGGGGTTACCACGGCCTTGTATTCTATCATTACCTATTTTGCCGCTGTTAAAGTGCTCGATTACGTGGTAAATGGCATAGAGCAATACACATCGCTCAATATAATATCGGCCAAAAGCGACCCGATAAAATCTATGATTGTACAACGTTACAAAAAAGGCATCACCATACTAAAAGGCGAGCGCGGCTACCTACCACAAAGCTTTGATGTAAAAGCAGACTGCGATATAATAGTAACCGTCGTTACCCGCCTAGAGCTACTGCGCATAAAGCAAGACGTAAAGAAAATAGATCCCAAAGCATTCATGTACATTACTTATATAAAAGAGGCTAGTGGCGGTATTCTGAGTGTAGAAAAAAATCATTAACGGTGGAAAATTATAGCAAACTTTACGAGCAATACATGGCCAAATTGAAAGCCGAGCTCCCTCATTTCCTTACCTACCACAGCTGGAAACATACCGAGTATGTACTGGGCGTGGCCGTTAATATTGCACAGCACGAAGGTATTGGCCCGCATGATATGCACCTGCTCAAAACCGCCGCCCTTTTCCATGATATAGGCTTTGTAAAAAGCCATATAGAGCATGAAGAGCGTGGCGTAAAATACTGTCAAAAAATACTTCCTGATTGGGGCTATACCGATGAGCAAATAAGCCTTATAGCCGGCATGATTCGTGCCACCAAAATTCCTCAACAACCGCACACTCTGCTGGAATGCATCCTCGCCGACGCAGATTTGGAGTACCTCGGCACCAATAAATTTGAGCAAATTGGCAACCTACTCTACACCGAGCTTACCCATTACAACCCCCAACTTACCCGCGCGGAGTGGAATGAAATCCAAATAAAATTTATGCAGGCGCATAAATACCGCACCAATTATTGTATAAAAAATTGCAAGCCCGTAAAGCTCGCGCATTTGGCAGAGTTGATAGCGGAGCGGTAGGTTGATTTTGTTTTATTTTTAAGTAATCATTTATTCATAAAAAAAGAGTGTAGCCATAAAAAGCTACACTCTTGCAGTACCATTATTATATAAAAAAAACGATGACCTAATGTTGCACCGTAATTATTTCTCCGGCCACATTGATACCATTATTGCGCAGGTGCATTAGGTAGTTGCCGTTGCCAAGAGACGATACATCAATTGCCATTCTGCTTCCACTCATTATTTTTTGTGATAAAACCTGCGCACCATTCATGCTACACAATATTACTTCGGCGTTTTTCATATTTTCTACAGCCTTTATATTTAATGTATTGGAAACAGGGTTTGGGTAAAAGCTAATGAATGATTCCATGCCTTTAATATCTTTTAAAGCCGTGGGCTGTATAGGATTTACGTACGAACTTGCTGTACCGACAGGCTGTCCATTGGCGGTAATATCATTTTGAATTGCTATAGGGAAATGCACGCCTGGCAAATACCAAAAAATATTCTCGGTATGATAAGTAAAAAATATCATTGACATTGCGGTATCAGCATAATCTTGCACATTGGTTACCCGCAGCACATTGGCAAAAGTACCATT
>JBBSPP010000084.1:0-9072 GCA_038258625.1 Chitinophagales bacterium | reverse complement strand
GCAGATTTTACCGTTTTTACAATACCGCGCTCTATAAGTTTACGAATAACGAATGGCTTAAAAAGCTCCGCGCACATGTCTTTTGGCAATCCACATTCGTGCAATTTGAGCGTAGGACCTACCACAATAACCGATCGACCAGAATAGTCAACACGTTTACCCAATAAGTTCTGACGGAAACGACCTTGTTTTCCTTTTAGTACATCGCTCAATGATTTTAACTGACGACCACCTTCTGCTTTTACAGCATTCGATTTACGACTGTTATCCATCAAAGAATCAACGGCTTCTTGCAACATTCTTTTTTCATTACGAAGGATTACATCGGGTGCTTTAATTTCCATCAAACGCTTTAAACGATTGTTACGGATAATTACACGGCGATACAAATCATTCAAATCAGACGACGCAAAACGACCACCATCTAAGGGAACCAATGGGCGTAATTCTGGTGGAATAACGGGCAAGTATTGCATAATCATCCACTCCGGACGATTTTCAATGTGTGAGTTTGCATCACGGAAAGCTTCTACCACTGTCAAACGCTTTAAGGCATCGGTCTTACGTTGCTGTGAAGTTTCAAACTCGGCAGCATGACGTAGATCATAAGATAGTTTGTCCAAATCTAACCGACCCAATAACATGTGTACCGCTTCGGCACCCATTTTAGCAATGAATTTTTGAGGATCTTCATCAGGCAACATCTGATTTTCCTTAGGCAATTTTTCTAAAATGTCTAAGTAATCATCTTCCGAAATTAGCTCCATGTAAGTGTCTTCAGTATCTTTCAACTGTTGTACACCACGAATCATATCGTCGGCATCGCCACCTTGTACTACGCAATATTTTTCGTAGTAAACGATAGATTCTAATTTCTTAGAACTAGTACCTAATAAATAACCAATTTTATTTGGTAACGAACGGAAGTACCAAATGTGAACCACAGGAACTACCAAACGGATGTGCCCCATACGTTCACGACGTACTTTTTTCTCGGTGACCTCAACTCCACAACGGTCGCAAACAATTCCTTTGTATCGGATTCGCTTGTACTTACCACAGTAACATTCAAAATCCTTCATGGGCCCAAAAATCTTTTCGCAGAAAAGACCGTCTCGCTCAGGTTTGTATGTACGATAGTTAATCGTCTCGGGTTTCAATACCTCACCGTAGCTTCTGTCCAAAATATCATCTGGGCTAGCCAATGTGATGGTAATTTGATTAAAATTTGGATTTGGTTTTATATCTCTTTTCAATGCCATTATTGAATATTTTTTTGTTTTTTTAAATTAATTTAAAGATTCAGTTTCATCAAAATGAAGGTCAAGACCTAAACCACGTAGCTCATGAACCAATACGTTGAAAGATTCTGGTATGCCCGCGGTAGGAATGTTATCGCCTTTTACAATAGCTTCATACGTTTTGGCTCTACCTTGAATATCATCTGATTTTATGGTCAATATCTCTTGCAAAATGTTAGAAGCTCCGTAAGCCTCTACAGCCCATACCTCCATCTCACCAAAACGTTGTCCACCGAACTGTGCTTTACCTCCCAACGGTTGTTGAGTAATTAAACTATACGGCCCAATAGAACGTGCGTGCATTTTATTATCAACTAAGTGATGCAGTTTCAACATATAAATCACACCTACCGTGGTTTTTTGATGGAAGCGTTCGCCTGTTTCGCCATCGAATAAATGTGTGTGACACATACTTGGCAATTTGGCTTCCTTCACGTAGGTTTCGATTTCCTCTACACTTGCTCCATCAAAAATTGGTGTGGCAAATTTTACACCTAGGTGCTTACCCGCAAAACCTAGAATGGTTTCGTAAATCTGGCCAATATTCATACGCGATGGTACACCAAGTGGATTTAAAACAATATCAACTGGTTGACCATCTTCGGTAAATGGCATATCCTCTGCCCGCACAATACGTGCAACAATACCTTTATTACCATGACGACCCGCCATTTTATCACCCACTTTTAGTTTACGCTTGCTCGCCAAATAAACTTTAGCCAATTTCAATACCCCTGTTGGCAATTCATCGCCCACCGTGATATTAAATTCTTGACGTTTGAAGCGACCCAACTCTTGGTTGTACTTCATATTATAGTTGTGCAACAACGTATTAATAAGGTCGTTCATTTCTACCTCTTCCGTCCAGTTTAATGGATTAACGAGTGTGAAATCAATTGCTTTTAAATTTTTGTCCGTAAACTTCAAGCCTTTGTTCAATACGATTTCACCGTAGTGATTTGTAACACCGGCCGATTTGCTATCTTTCAAAAGCTCTTCCAGTTTTGCAAGTAGCGTATCATTTATACCACCCACATTTTCTTGGTGTGCTTTGGTAATATTCTCAAGCTCAGATTTTTCCTTTGCTTTACGCGATTTATCTTTTTTATTCCGAGCAAACAATTTTTTGTCTATCACCACACCTTTTGTAGAAGGAGGCGTTTTCAATGAAGCATCTTTTGCATCACCCGCTTTGTCACCAAAAATTGCACGCAACAGTTTTTCTTCTGGCGTTGGATCACTTTCACCTTTTGGTGTGATTTTTCCTATTAAAATATCGCCTTCTTTAACATGTGCTCCAATACGGATAATACCATGTTCGTCCAAATCTTTGGTTGCTTCCTCACTTACGTTAGGGATATCGGGTGTCAACTCTTCTTCGCCCAACTTTGTATCGCGCACTTGCAAATCGTACTCATCAATATGTACAGAGGTGAACCAATCATCACGCACTACATTTTCCCCAATTACAATTGCATCCTCAAAGTTGTACCCTTTCCAAGGCATAAAGGCAACCACTAAATTTCTACCCAATGCCAATTCACCATTTTGTGTAGCATAGCCCTCGGTTAAGAAATCACCCTGTTTTACTTTCTGACCTTTTTTTACACAGGGGTGCAAATTCATACACGTACCTTGATTTGTTCTTTCGTACTTGGT
Source organism: Chitinophagales bacterium (assembly GCA_038258625.1). Lineage (GTDB taxonomy): Bacteria > Bacteroidota > Bacteroidia > Chitinophagales > Chitinophagaceae > JAGNRR01. The sequence goes on along the minus strand of JBBSPP010000084.1, from coordinate 6,112 downwards.
TAATTTATATATTTTCAAATCATCGTCAAACGATACAATTCGCTCTGTTTCACTACGTTGATATCGTACGTGAATTTCTCTAGCATCGACATACTCCACCGTTCCTTTACCTTCTGCCGTAATTAAAATACGCGCATCACGAGCAGCAATGGCTTCAATACCAGTACCAACTATCGGGGTTTCGGGTAATAATAATGGCACACCCTGACGTTGCATGTTTGAACCCATTAGCGCACGGTTGGCATCATCATGCTCCAAGAAAGGAATCATGGATGCACTTAGGCCAACAATTTGGTTTGGTGCCACATCCATGTATTCTATTTCATCTCTGTCCAAAATAGGGAAATCACCAGTTTGACGAGATTTCACTTTATCAGATTCAAACATTCCTTTGTCATCCAAGCCAGCATTTGCCTGTGCAATTTTCTTTTTATCTTCTTCCTCTGCACTTAAATAATACTGCTTCTTCAAATCTACTTTACCATCTTTCACTTTACGATAAGGTGTTTCGATGAAACCCATATCATTAATTTTGGCATGCACGCAAAGTGTGCTTATCAAACCAATGTTTGGTCCTTCAGGAGTTTCAATCGTACAAAGACGACCATAGTGAGAATAATGTACATCTCGCACCTCAAAACCTGCTCGCTCTCTGCTCAAACCTCCTGGCCCAAGTGCCGAAATACGTCTCTTGTGCGTTATTTCAGAAAGCGGATTCGTTTGATCTAAAAACTGAGAAAGCTGAGAAGTACCAAAGAAAGAATTAATAACAGAAGAAAGTGTTCTTGCATTAATCAAATCAATTGGCGTAAACACCTCATTATCACGAACATTCATACGCTCACGAATAGTACGTGCCATACGCGCCAAGCCTACACCAAACTGTGCATACAATTGCTCGCCTACCGTACGTACACGACGGTTACTTAAATGATCAATATCATCAACTTCGGCTTTTGAGTTTGTCAAACGCACGAGGTATTTCACAATTTCAATAATGTCTTCACGACGCAATACTTTCTTATCAACGTCAAGATCAAAGCCAAGTTTACGGTTAATTTTATATCGACCTACTTCGCCCAAATCATATCTTCGATCACTGAAAAATAATTTGTCGATGATACCACGTGCAGTATCATTATCTGGCGCATCGGTACTACGTAGCTGACGGTAAATGTGCTGTACAGCTTCGATTTCCGAGTTACTCGTATCCTTATTTAGGGTATTGTATATAATAGTGTAATCTCCACCAGCATCTTCTTTTTGTAAAAAGATAGTTTCAACTTCCAAATCTGTAATGGTATCAATATCACTTTCGCTAAGCTCTGTATCACGATCGAGCAATACTTCATTACGCTCAATTGAAACTACCTCGCCAGTATCCTCATCCACAAAATCCTCAGTCCAGGAACGAATAACACGCGCGGCCAATTTGCGACCAACGGCATTTTTCAGATTTCGTTTATCAGCTTTTACCTCATCAGCCATTCCGAACAAGTTCAAAATGTCATTATCAGTTTCAAAACCAATAGCGCGTAACAACATGGTTACAGGGAATTTCTTTTTACGGTCAATATATGCATACATCACATTATTAATGTCTGTAGCAAATTCCATCCAGGCTCCTTTAAAAGGAATTACTCGCGCAGAATAAATTTTTGTACCATTAGGGTGCAAGCTTTGACCAAAGAAAACACCTGGCGAACGATGCAATTGAGAAACAATAACACGCTCGGCACCGTTTATCACAAACGTACCTTTAGGTGTCATGTACGGAATATTTCCTAAGAAAACATCCTGTACAATGGTCTCAAAATCAATGTGCTCTTCATCGTTACAGCTTAACCTGAGTTTGGCTTTTAATGGCACCGAATACGTAAGCCCACGCTCCATACACTCCTCAATGGTGTATCGAGGTGGATCCACGAAATAGTCCAAGAACTCCAATAAAAAAATGTTGCGAGTATCAGAAACCGGATAATTTTCCATAAACACACGATACAAGCCTTCGTTGTTTCGTTTGTCTGGAGTGGTTTCTAATTGTAAGAACTCGTTGAAAGATTCTAGCTGAATGTCCAATAAATCTGGAGTATCCGCTTGATTTGTAACTTTTCCGAAATTAATTCTTTCGGCTTTAACTGTTGCCATAAATTACTTTTTACGCGTTTTAGGTTTAATTATAAATAATAAAAACCCAACAAGGTCAAGACCTTCTAGTTATAAAACTATCAGTTTTTTAATAAGAAATTTGCACGTGCCTGCCCAATTGGACGGGCAAAAGTAAAGTAAAAGGTTCGACTTATCAAAAAATATTCCAAAAATGTATTATACGAAAAGATTATTTTGTATAGCGCTGATAATCAATCATTTGCGATAAAAAGTATTTTTCAACAGCTTCAGGATTGTGTTCACAATAGCACTGCCAATTTAAGGCCTACTTGGAATAAATTTAGTATCCTTAATTGGCATTCTAACATATAAAATAATCGTTAGGCCATTCTGAATGATTAAAGAATCCCGAACCAACAGCTTGATCCTTGTAGCCGAACGGCCTTCTCGCCTACTATTCACAACCAAGCTATCGCCCGCTACCTTCCATTCGAAAGAACAATCTGACAATCTATATAAATCTGATGTATCTGTACGAAAACGCTCATAAAAACTAACTCCCGAATCCTTAAAACTATATTTTATGGTATACCCCACATCTTCAAGAACTAATATAACCCAAGGAAAAATTAAAATAATCATCTGGACCTATATCTAGTCTTACTAGACGATGCATCACCTAATACTCCCCATCATACAAAATCAAATTCTCCTTTTTATCAGTACAAGAAACCAAGGGAATCAACAGCATGAATACTAAAAATTGCCTCATTTATGGTTCTTTTCAATATTGCTTCAACAATTCAACCGCCCGATCATAATCGTCGTGTGTATCGATAGCAATCGGCGCACTTTCAATCTCAGTCACCGCAACATAAAAACCGTGCTCAATCATTCGCAGGTTCTCCAGTTTTTCGGCAAGTTCTAATGTTGAAGGTAGAAGCTGACTTAATTTTAGAAGTGCCTCACGCCGATAGCCATAAATTCCGATATGCTTGTAATGCACAACAGCCATATTTTCATCGCGCACAAACGGTATTGGGCTACGCGAAAAGTACAAAGCCCTACCCGATTCGTTGGTCACTATTTTTACATTATTCGGATTCTCAACATCGGATTCTGCATTTAATGCACACTTTAGCGTAACTATATCAACGTATTCATTATCAAATAGTTGTACCAATTTTGAGAGTTCGCTAAGTTTTACAAAAGGTTCGTCCGCTTGAATATTTACTACATACTCATACGGGAATTGTCCCAGCTCATTTGCTATCCGATCAGTTCCGCTTTCAAAATGTGCACCATTATAAATATACTCACAACTGTACTCCTCCAACACCGCCGCTATTTTTGAATGATTGCATATCACCACCACCTTATCGAACAGATTCGATTCCAAAACGGCCCGATACGTTTTCACCACAATGGGCAATCCGCCCAAAGGCAAGAGTAGCTTTTCGGGCAGGCGCTCACTTTCTAATCGCGCTGGTATAAGCGCTACTCTATTTTCTTTTGTATTCAATTTCTTTCGTTTTATTTTTTACAAACAAGGGCTTTATTTTAGTCCACGTTCTAAAATACCATTCTTTATTTAACAGCGGCGCATCGTTGTTAGCTTTTATCAAAAGGAAAATAGCCACGATAGATAAAATAAACGTGGGCGTCCACATGCCCACCCATGGTTCTACTACCAAATTTTGCGCGTACTTTTCGCCCATCGTATTCATAATATGCAGGATAGCAAAAAAGATTACAGCGATAATAAATGGCATACCTAACCCACCTTTGCGAATAATAGCGCCAAGCGCCGCGCCTATTACAAACAGCAATAAACAAGCAAATGGTATGGTAAACCGCCGGTGAAGCTCTATTTTATGCTCGGCTAGATTACGGATGTGCAATTTTTTGTTCTGAATATTGATTTCGATAGCATTTTTTATGCTGCGCGCATTGACTTCGGCGTTAGTTGCCGACCGTCGGAGTATTGAGTCATTGTCTATTATTTTGCGCATGGGCCGTGCCGTTATGGCGTTTTTCCCAATAGCAGAATCCAAACCCGTAAGATAGTTGGACAAAATTTGCCCTACATAATTGTTACTCTGCCCAAGCCTATATTGCGCCGAATCGATCTCTTTTGAGATCCGATCCACCGTCATGGCCTTACGCATATTTTTGAAGTAATCCTCACTAGTCTTTTGAATATCAAAGTCTTTGATGTCAAAAACTTTTTTGTAATATTTAAAACCCAAGCGTATTTGCTCGTTCGATTCTGTCATGGGTTTATAAATTTCTTCGTACCGCCATCCATTAAACAACTCAAAAATTAAGGCCGAATTATCAGCCGTAGTAAACATTTTTCCTTTGTCGGCAATAATCACTTTTTGCAAAGCTGGGCCATCCGTATTATCAAAAATCTTTACGCCATGTATAGTGCTATTGTCTGCGTCTTTATTGCGTACATAAATGACCTGATTGGGTATTTCTGTATAAAACTCGCCGGCCTTAATATTCAACGCCGGTTTTTTATTTGATACTTCGTAGTAAATTTTTATAGCCTTAATGTTGGCACGGGGTATCACTTTATCATTAAAAAAATACGAGCCAATGGCCAGTAACGTAATAAAAATAAGCATTGGGCGCAGAAACCGCACCACCGATATACCCGAAGATTTCAGTGCCGTTAGCTCTGAGTTTTCACCCAGCTCGCCAAAATAGATAATCGAAGAAAACAAAATGCCCGCGGGCAATGCGGCCGGTACTATCGTGAGCGATTGTAGCCCGAGGCTTTTAAATATTACCCACGGCTCCAGCCCTTTACCTATATAATCGTCGATGTAGAGCCACAAATGCTGCACCACAAATGCAAACCATACCACAAAAAAAGCCGCGGCAAGCTTGGGCAAAAAACCTTTTATAGAAAAACTGGCAAGGGTGCGCATTGTGCCGCCAAAAGTAACAGAAACTATCTTAAGAGAACGGTAAATGCCCCGCCATTCGGTAAAAAGGAAATCATAAATTATTAGCCACGGCCATACCGCGAAGCTGGCCTTCATTTGACCAAGGGCAGACAATTCTTTTTTTGAAAATGAGTTGCTCGGTTGGCTTTTGACTGTAACTTTAAAAAATGAAATCGTCCTGGCTACTCACATTTATTCTTTTCTGTTTTTGTATAAAAAGCAATGCTCAGGACAATCTAATTTTTAGTGATAAAATTTTCCCCGCACAGTCTATCGAAAAACAAGCGGCCATCCTCAGCCAACTGTTGCCTAGCACAAACAATGCTTTAATTACTTTCAAGCTACGCCATTATAATAAAAGCAACGCCTCCAAACATTACACGTATGATGTACTATATAATGAGTACCCCGTTTTTGCTAATTATATAAAAGTAAATACGGATAATGCCAACAAGATTATATCCGTGGCTAGTCAGTTAGCCAGTTTTGATCAGTTTAATGCATCGCAATTGGCGCGTGAAGCAACCGCCTGGGCGCAAAAAGAACCCACCACAAAACATTGGCCCGCACACCAACAGGTAAAAGAACGGTTTTTGACAATTTATGAAAATGACAATGCCGCCCACCTTTTGCAGATGGAGAATGCTTGGGACAAGACGTACGACCATACCAAAATTTTGGACCTCAACAACGAAGTGGTGGCCGAGTGGAATCATCAACGGAAATTAGGCATCGATACGTTTATAAATGCAAACGTTTTTACACCCGACCCACTCACTTTTTTGAGCAAAATATATGGCGGCATTTATATAGACTCTGCCGATAGGGATTTGCCTTGGATGAATGCGGCTTATGTACCGGTAAATATTGCGGCTGTGTATGACACATTCGTAAACAAATTTTTTATAGAAAATGATTATATAAAAATAATGGATCTACAATCGCCGGCCAATGTAGTATCGAGCAGTGCGAATAATAATTTTTATTTCAAACGGTCACAAACGGGTTTTGAGGAGTGCAATGCGGCCTATCATATTACCCAATTT
>JBBSPP010000083.1:0-9158 GCA_038258625.1 Chitinophagales bacterium | reverse complement strand
CGGATGCCAAGATGCCCAATGAATGATAGCTGCGGTATAAATTTGTCGCGATTCTCTTTTATTAAATTCACCTTCATGCCTATTATAATGGGGCGGATGCCACTGTTCAAAAATGTTTTATTGCCTGCCAACAAGGTTGAAATTCCTATTTCTCGTATCAGCCGAAGCTCTACATTTTTACTTATACCATATTTGGTGAGCGTGGTGGGAATCAAAAAATTTTGTTCGGTAACGCCTGCGCGATTTTCACTTTCAAAAAGTACGCCAGCTTCAACCTGCCAATATTTAGGCGGTGTAGTGTACGGACTTTCAGTTTGGTCGGGCCTGTCTGTTTTTATAGACTCTGTGGCCGATTGTGCTGAGCATAAATGCATGGCGCAAATGCAAATAATAATTGTAAATAGTTTCTTCATAAATAAAAGTTAGGTTAGGCTAACATTTTGTAAAGTAACTGCCTAACTATCAATCTGCCAAGAAGTAAAAATTATATTGGAAAAAATAGACCTTACCTTTACGCCGTTGAAAAAAGGCATTCTCATATTTTTTATCTTTCAATTGCTTACGGCAAATGTTTTTGCCGAGAGTATTTTTGGATTGCCGTCACTTTTTGAGCACTATCAAGAACATAAACAGAACGAAACACCAGGCATTAGTTTTTTAGATTTTATGATGATGCATTACTTAAATGAAGCGCACGAATCGTCTGATAAAAAACATCACCATAATTTACCGCTCAAAGATTTGAGTTGTCTAGTTTCTCATTCTTTTGATTATTCTGTTCCGCAAGCTTTCACGTTTGATGTTCAACCCGTTTTTTCTTTTCTTGAAAAAGCTACAACCATTCCGTATGTTGCTCATTTAAGCAGCAATTATTCTGGCGGGATTTTTCAGCCACCTAGAGCCTAGGCGTTTTTTGTAAGTGGGATTTCTATGCGAAGTTTCCATTTCCCTTTTTTTCTTATCGTTTTATTTTAAACACAAAAAACACCTGTTCGTATGTTACAAAAAATCATACACTTTAGTATAAATAATAAATTGGTTATTGGCCTGGCCACGTTGCTGCTGGTAATTTGGGGCGCTTGGAGTGCCACACATCTTAAGGTAGATGCACTGCCGGATATTACAAATAACCAAGTGCAGATAATTACCCGCTGCCCGTCATTAGCTTCGATAGAAACTGAGCAATTGGTTTCGTATCCCATAGAACAAGTACTTTCTAACCTGCCCGATGTAGAAGAAATTAGAAGTATTTCTCGCTTTGGATTGTCGGTGGTAACCATCGTTTTTAAAGATAAAGTTGAGATCTATTTTGCCCGTCAATTGATCAACGAAAAACTTGTTGCTATTTTTGATAAACTGCCGCAAGGTATCGAAAAACCTGAGCTGGCGCCAGTAAGTACAGGCCTCGGTGAAATTTATCAATACGTGCTGCATCCCAAAAAAGGCAGCGAACAAAAATACAATGCTATGGATTTGCGCACCATGCAAGAGTGGATTGTGGCGCGACAACTTTACGGAATCGAAGGGGTAGCCGAAATAAATAGCTTTGGTGGTTTTGTAAAACAATACGAAGTGGCGGTAGTGCCCGAACAACTAAAAGCTTATGGCGTAACCCTGCCCGAAATTTTTGCAGCATTGCAAAATAATAATGAAAACACCGGCGGTTCTTACATAGAAAAAAAAGAACGCGTTTATTATATCCGCGGTGTGGGTGTGCTGGAAACTATTGAAGATATAGGCAATGTAATTATCAAAAATAATGGTACGCCTATTTTGATAAAAAATGTAGCCAAAGTACAATTAGGACATGCGGTGCGATACGGCGCGCTGACGTATAACGGACAGCAAGAAAGTGTAGGAGGCATTGTCATGATGCTAAAAGGTCACAATAGTTTTGATGTAGTAACCCGCGTAAAAGAGCGTATTAAAAATATTCAATCGTCGCTACCCAATGATGTGGTGATAGAGCCTTATCTCGACAGAACAGATTTAGTAAAACGTGCGTTGAGTACCGTAGAAAAAAATCTTGTTGAAGGTGCACTCATCGTAATTTTTGTTTTGATTTTGTTCCTCGGCAATTTGCGCGCAGGCTTAATTGTTTCGAGTGCCATTCCCTTGGCAATGCTTTTTGCCTTGGGCATGATGAATTTTTTTGATGTAAGTGCAAACCTCATGAGTTTGGGTGCTATTGATTTTGGTTTGATTGTAGATGGCTCGGTCATAATTGTAGAGGCGAGTTTGCATTTTCTACAACATCATTTAAAACAAAAAAATGAAGCTAGCCATTATACCCAAGAGCAAATGAACAATGCGGTAGAAACGAGCACCAACAAAATGATGAAGTCCGCCTTGTTTGGTCAAATAATTATCATCATTGTTTATATACCAATTTTGAGTTTGCGCGGTATCGAAGGTAAAATGTTTATACCCATGGCACAGACTGTAACCTTTGCCCTGATTGGTGCTATGCTGCTTTCTCTCACTTATATCCCGATGATTAGTTCGTTGTTTTTGAGTAAAAAAGTAAGTACAACTATTTCTTGGTCAGAAAGAATGATGAATCTTTTAAATCGCGGATATACGGCTCTTTTAGAAAAATGTTTGCAAGTAAAAAAAGTAATTATCTCGGCCGTGGTTTTATTATTTGCGGCAAGTGTCATGTTGTTTGGGCGCATGGGTAGCGAGTTTATTCCTGTGTTACAAGAAGGCGATTATTTATTCGATTTTGTTTTGCCACAAGGAACATCATTATCCCAAACTGTAAAAACATCGCTCATCGGTCAGCGAATGATTAATAAATTTCCGGAGGTGGAATTGACAGTTGGCAAAACGGGTAGCGCCGAATTAGCCACCGATCCAATGCCTTTGGAAGGGACAGATTTTATGATCAAACTAAAACCAAAAAGCGAATGGACAACCGCCGATGATTATATGGAACTTGCGGATACGATGATAAAAACCTTGCAACAAATACCTGGCGCTTCAGTAGAATTTAATCAGCCGATACAAATGAAATTTAATGATTTAATAAGCGGAGTGAAACAAGATATTGCCGTAAAAATATTTGGCGAAAACATGGATACACTCTTGCATTATGCCGAAAAAGTTTCTACGCAAATTACAGATATTCAAGGCGCAAAGCCGCCTATCATTGAGCGTGTGAGCGGTCTGCCACAAATTACGATAGACTATGACCGAGCGCTGATGGCGCAGTACGGCGTAGATGTAAATACGATAAATAATATTGTACGCACATCATTCGGTGGAGAAGTGGCAGGAACAATAAAGGAGCAGGATAGAATCTTCGATTTGGTGGTTCGCTTGGATGAAACGATGCGAAATGATATTGACCAAGTTTCTAATTTGTTGATTCCGGTGGGTGATAGAAGTATTCCGCTTAACCAAATTGCTACTGTAAAATTATCTACTGGTCCATCGCAAATTTCTCGCGAGGCGGGTAAGCGTAGAATTGTTGTTGGTTTTAATTTAAAAGACCGCGATATTAAAAGTGCCGTTGATGAACTAAAAGTAAAACTGAATAAAAATGTACCGCTACCAGTTGGATATTTTTATGAGTACGGCGGCACATTCGAAAATTTGGAAAAAGCAACTGCGCGTTTAAATGTGGCAATTCCAATTGCGCTGCTGCTTATTTTTTTATTGCTATTTGCTACGTTTAAATCAGCCAAGCAAGGGGCGCTAATTTTCTCTACAATTCCGATGAGTGCCATTGGTGGCATTGTTGCCTTATACCTGCGCGATATGCCGTTTAGTATTAGCGCCGGCATTGGTTTTATTGCGCTGTTTGGTGTAGCGGTTCTCAACGGAATTGTATTGGTCAGCACGTTCAATGATTTAAAAAAAGAAGGCAAAACGAACATCAAAGATATAATAATCGAAGGTTGTCAAACTCGTTTGCGCCCAGTGTTAATGACGGCTGCCGTGGCTTCCCTTGGTTTTATTCCTATGGCGATTTCTACGGGTTCGGGGGCCGAGGTGCAAAAGCCGTTGGCGACGGTTGTGATTGGAGGATTGATGACCGCTACAATTTTGACGCTCTTTATTTTACCACTTTTATATTACTGGGTTTATAATCGTGAAGCTAAAAATTCAGTGAGTAAAAAAGCTTTGGCGACTGTGCTGATGCTTTTTGTTTCGCTAGGATTAAGTGCACAGAATAAAACTATAAGTTTAGAAAATGCCTTGCAAAAAGCGCAAGCAAATAATAGAACAATTCGCTCGTCGGCGTACGATTTAGAAAAAAAGAAGTTGCAACAAAATACTACTTTGCCCACATCTAATTTGGGACCTTTTATTGAAAATGAAGATTTGCAACCTGGGAATAATACAGGCATTTTAAAAATGGGTGTCAATTTTTCGCAGCCGTGGCCTTGGCAAAATAAGCTACGAAAAGAACTAGGAAAAGCGGAGTATGATTTGCAGAATACTACGCATTTAATCCAGCTGCAAAAAGTAAAAAAGGATATCCGCGATGCTTACAATAATGCCGCCTATTTACTCCGCAAAAAGGAAATGCTCCAAGAACTTTTAAAAGCTTACAAAACACAGTTAACACAATCTGAGCTACGCGTGCGAGTGGGCGAAAGCGCTAAACTAGAAAGTATGAGTGCCAGCTTGCGCAAAAAAGAAGTGGAAATGGAACTCAAAAATTTGGACAATGATATTTTACTGGCCAACAGAAATTTGTCATTGCTTATTGGAGAAAATATTTTGTACCAAGCCGATGCCAATGATTTTGAACAATACAATTTCATTGATTTAAACGCTAATGCAGAAACGTTGCCATTGCTTTTGCAATATGATAAATCGAAAAATATTTTGAATAATCAATTAGCACTAGATAAAATAGCCAAGCGGCCACAACTCAATAGTCGATTCTTTTCGCAACGATTGTATGGTGTACAAAATCCTTACACAGGATTTTCTGTGGGTATAAATTTTCCGATAGGCGGTAATTTTTATCAGCAACAAAAAGAAATTACACAAGTCAGTATGGCACAGTTGGATGCAAATCAGCAAGCGCAAGAACGAGAAATACAGGCTAACGAAAACACCTTGCAACAAGTAATTATCAAGCAAAAAGAGTTGGTCAATTATTACAAAAACACAGCTTTGCCTGCTAGCCAAGAAATAAACAAAGCGGTAATCCTTGCTTACAAAAGTGGCGAAATGAGCTATGTAGATTATCTACAATATTTTATTGAGAATGTAAATATTCAAAAAAAACAAGTAGAAACCATTTATCAATACAACCAATCAGCTATCCAATTATTATTTTATAAAAACTTATAATCATGAAAATCATCTTAAACAAAAACAACAAATTGCATAACATGCGCTATAGCCTAATTTATATCTTCACTGCTTTACTTTTTGTAACATCTTGCAAAAACGAAGTAGCGCCAACCACAGAAACCGAAGCCCCTACCGAAGAAGTAACAGTAGAAAATGGTCTCATTTCTTTTACTCAAGCGCAAATGCGCAATATTGAAATGAAGGTGGAAACAATAAACAATGCTACAATTTCTTCGGAGCTGGCGGTGAATGGGCACATTGAAATTCCTGCAAAAAACAAAGCCACGATAAGCTCAAACTACGAAGGCATTGTATCAAAAATATTTGTAGAAGAAGGTTCGCGCATTTCAAAAGGACAAACGATAGCGACAATTACAAATCCAAATTTTATGGCCGAGCAAGAAGAATATTTATTGGTAAGCTCGCAAATAAAAATGGCGCAGACAGAAGTTGCTCGTCAGCAGGAATTGTATAAAGGCAATGCTGGTCCACTTAAAAATTTGCAACGCGCCCAAAGCGAATTGCAAAGTATGCGCATTAAACAATCTACGCTGAGCCAACGCCTACGTATGATGGGCGTAAACCCAAGTAGTATATCGTCGGGCCGTATGAAAAATACATTTACTATTACAAGTCCAATTAGTGGTATGCTCACACATATTTTGATACAGGTAGGTAGCAGTATTAGTTTCCAAACGCCAGTAGCGGAGGTGATTAATAAAAATGATATGCACGCGGTATTGGATGTTTTTGAAAAAGACGAAATGAAAATTTACGAAGGACAACAAGTAGAATTTAGCAGTGTGGCGATGCCTAATAAAATTTATCGGGCACATGTAATTTCTATTTCGCCCAAGCTAAATGATATGACCAAAGCACTGGAAGTGCACTGTCATATAAACGGCGATATGCAAGGGCTGATTGATGGCTCGGCCATAACAGCAAAAGTAAACGGCCCAGTGCAAGAAGGTTTTGTAATACCCGAAGAAGCGATTGTAGAACACGAAGGAAAATCAATTATTTTTGTGGAAGAAAAAAAGGAAGGCGATAAATTATTTTTTAAAATGATACCCGTTACTGTTTTAGAAAAAAGAGAAGGGGCGTGCCTGATTAAAAAAGATGCACAAATTAATGAGCAAACAAAATTGATAACGCAAGGTGCGTTTTTGACTTTGGGTTCTATTACAAACGTGGAAGAGTAATTATTACTAAGAATAAACCTATAAAGTTTTAAAAATTTTATAGGTTTTCGTTCGACAATATTAATAATTCTACCAAAACAAAAAAAACTATGGAACATAAAAAAGAAATAGAATACTATTTAGCCAAACATTACATACACCGCAGTAATTGGTTGCGTGCCGCAGTTTTGGGCGCTAATGATGGCATACTTTCTACGGCGAGTATTGCCATTGGCGTGGCAGCGGCTTCGGATGCAAAGGCGCCCATTATTCTCGCCACCTTGGCTGGTTTAGTAGCCGGGGCATTGTCTATGGCCGCCGGCGAATTTGTTTCGGTGAGTTCGCAAACCGATATTGAACATGCGGATATTGAACGTGAACGACAAGAATTAATTGACATGCCCGAACTTGAATTGCAACGATTGGCGGATATTTATGAGCAACGCGGAATGAAAAAAGAAACGGCTTTGCTTGTGGCAAAAGAACTTACAGCACAAGATGCTTTGCGTGCTCACGTAAGAGATGAGCTCGGCATTAATGAAATATCAGAGGCGAAACCGATTCAGGCTGCTTTTGCTTCGGGGTCGGCTTTTACCTTTGGCGGACTGTTGCCGTTACTGGTGGTGTTGTTTTTGCCGTTGCAACATTTAGAATATTATCTCTATGGTTTTGCAACTATGTTTTTAATAATATTAGGAGCTGTGGCCGCCAAAACAGGGGGCTCAAATATTGCAAAAGCTATCATCAGAATTACGTTTTGGGGCACGGTGGCCATGGGACTTACTGCTTTGGTTGGCTATTTTTTTGGCGTAAAATTGTAGATTATTATTTGAGATGTTTGATTCGGATGCAATTTTATAATTGAAGAAAAAAAGCAGGAAATTTACTTTTTCAAAAAAGAAATGTAACTTACTTCCTTAAACAAAAATACATAATGAGCTTAGCTACAAATTTACCCGAGCTAACCATCATAGGACGCGTTGCCGCGGCAACATTTATAGGACTACTGATAGGGCTTGAGCGAAATGAAAATGGCAAAATTGCCGGGGTCCGAACATATTCTACCATTGCGCTCGGTACTTCTTTACTTACTTTATTAGCCATCCATTTTTTTGCCGGTGAGCAACAAGTTTTTGTGCTTGCCGCAACTATCATTGGCTTGGCTGTGGTGTCTTCAAAAATTTCGGTAATTGATAATGCCGGACGACCAGAATTTTCGAACATGGTTGCGCTTTGGGCGACGGGTGCCATTGCGATAGCCATTTCTTATGGTATGTATATTTTGGGTGCAGGGTCGGCATTTATTTTGTTAGCCATTTATTTAGTAAAAGATTTTGTAGAAGAACGTGGACTAAAAAATAAAAATAAGCATGAGTCAAGGTAGCAAATTTCCAACACGATTATTAATCATGGGTGCGTTCATTCTGTTCTCGGTGGTTTCTTATTATATGAAGTCGCAGGTAAATCCTGTAACCGGCGAATCGCAACGAGTAAGTTTGTCGCCCGAAGAAGAGGTAGCTATGGGCTTGCAATCAGCGCCACAAATGGCGGCACAGTTTGGCGGATTGTATCCTGATGAAAATGTGCAACTAAAAATTCGTAGCATTGGTCAGAGGATTGTGCAACGTACCCAAGCGGGCAAATCGCCGTATCAATTTAATTTTCATGTGCTGGCCGATGAGCGCACAATAAATGCATTTGCCTTGCCGGGCGGACAAATTTTTATTACCGCCGCCATGCTTTCTAAATTAAAAACCGAGGATGAAGTAGCCTCTGTTTTGGGTCATGAAATTGCGCATGTAATTCACCGCCACTCTGCCGAGCAAATGGCGCAAAAAGGATTGCTAGACGGAATAGTACAAGGTGTGGCCGTGGGTAGCGGCAGTATGAACAGTGCACAAATTGCGGGCTACGTAGGCCAAATGATGAATATGAAATATGGCCGCGACGATGAATTAGAAAGCGATGAATACGGTGTAAAATATTGCCACGAAGCTGGTTATGACGCCCGTGCAGCTTTGGCAGTTATGAAAATACTGGCCGAAAGTAGCGGCGGTTCTGAGCGCAGCGAATTTGGAAGTACGCATCCCAGCCCTGCCAATCGCATTGAGCAAATTAATATGCATTTGAAAGCGTTGGGGTATTAATAGTAATGAGTATTTAGTAGCGAGTAGTTAGTAATTTTTTTTATGACAAATTGATTTTATCTTTTTAAAATCTTGCTTCTACTCACTTTTTCACCTTCTTTAATTTCCAAGGTATAAAGCCCATTAGCAAAGTTGCTAATGTCAATTTCAAATGCTGTTCCGCTCAACTTTTCTTTTTTATAAACTACCTGACCAACAGCGTTTAAAATTTGCACGTTTGCATTTTTTAAATTATTCGTGGAGCTTATTGTAAAAATATTCTCCGTTGGATTTGGGTAAACCGAAATGCCTTCTAATGAAATATCATTCACGCCTACGTTTGTAATTGTGATACAATTTGAAGTATCGCTACACCCGTTTTGGGTCACTACTACTGCGTAATCTCCGTTGGCGGTTACGGTGTAGGTTTGGTTTGTGGCGCCTGTGATTTCTGCGTAGGGATTGCAGTTCAGCCATTGGTAAGTTGCACTGCTTGGAGATGCGCTTAGTGTTAAGCCGTTTGCTGTGGCTGTGG
>JBBSPP010000082.1:0-9200 GCA_038258625.1 Chitinophagales bacterium | reverse complement strand
TTCAAATGGCAAATGTCAAAAAGCTAAACCTATTAAATCTTTTAGCTCCGCCTTCTGACTAAACCCTCTAACCCAAATTTTATTTCCTCTTCACGCGCTTCAGCGCTTCTTTGGGCAAATCAAAATCAGCATCAAAAACTAGGGCTTGCTCATAATCTTCGCGGGCTTTTTCATTGTCGCCCATTATTTCGTAGCACAATCCTCGGTTAAAATACGCACGTGCGTTTGTTGGGTCTAGTACAATGACGCGCTCAAATTCTCGTTTGGCTTTTTCGGTAGAATCTTCTTGCAAAAGCATCCAGCCAATGTTGTAATGCGCTTCGGCGTAGTTGCGGTTCAGGCCGATGGCGTGCTTGAACACTTTTTTAGCGTCCGCATATTTTTCCTGCGACTGATGATACATTGCCTTGGCGTAATGCCCTTCCATATTCATAGAGTCCACGCGAATGGCATTATCAAAGTATTGCAGCGCAAGCGGATCCTTCTTTTTTGTATAGGCCAAGCCTAGCTGAATATAGCCGTCATAATACTTAGGTTCCATCTGTACCGCCGCCTGAAAACTGGTGATTGCTCGTTCTGTTTCGCCCATATCTTTATAAATTAATCCTTTCAGAAAATAGGCTTCGGCATTATAAATATTTTGTTGCAGCACGGTATTTACTTCGGCCATTGCCTGATCATAATCTTTGCTGAACAAAAACATATTGGCAATTTTGAGGTGGGCCGTTTCATCATTGGGGTCAATCGCAATTGCCTTTTGAAACCATTTTACACTACCCGTAATATCTTTTTTATCAAAAAGCAAATCGCCAATGGCGCTGAAGTATTTTGATTTTGTACTGTCTAGTTTTATGGTTTTATCCAAATCGCGCAGTGCTACCGAATCCATATCCAACATACGATATACTTGGGCACGTTGGTAATAAAGCTCGGCGTTATTTGGGTCGGCATTTATTTTTTCATTCATTATTAGCACCTCTTTGGGTACAGGCTCGGCTGTATTTTTTTTTACACTTGGTGTATCATCACAGGCGGTAAAAAACGAACAAAAAATGACTAAAAATAATAATCGCATAGGTGCCAAAAGTACCCCCGATTGTGAAAACTTTTTTTAAAAGTAAAAGAGAAGGCCGTAATTATGGAAATTTTTATACAAGTTTATCTGATCAAAATGACATCGCCCTGCCGCTGCTCCTCGCGACCCGTAAAATGGCATTTGAACTTTACTACATAATAATAAGTGCCAACTTCGGCCTTCTCATTTTTATAAGTGCCGTCCCATCCGTCCTCAATTATTGTGGTATAAAAAACTTTATTTCCCCATCGATTAAAGATTTCAAAATACTGTAATTGAAGCTGACCATAACCAATAATCCTGAACACATCATTATTCATATCGCCATTTGGGGTAAAGGCATTGGGCAATGTCAGGCGGCAACAAGGTTTGTAATCGATGATATAATTTGTAGTGTCTGAGCAACCCAAATTATCTGTCACGGTGGCTACATAGTTGCCGTAGCGCACAGGGGCAATAGTATCGGTAACTGCGCCCAGCGTGCTGCTCCAAGTAAAATTATAAGGAGCTTCGCCGCCTGCAACTTGGGCACGTGCGCCGCCATCCTCGCCTACACCTTCGCAGTTTGCGGGTGTGGTAATGATGGTAAGGTCTATCGGGTTGGCTTCTGTAAGTTGCAAGGTTGTGTCGGCTCGGCAACCTTTATTATCTACCAATGTGATGGTATAATTACCAATGCTCAAATTGTTGGCTGAATTATTTGCGCCTACAAAATTTCCGTTGAAGGTATAATCAAAAGTTGGATACGGACTATCCGTACTCCAAGCTATAAATCCATCGGCATCGCCTCTACAAAATGGTGGCCGCACGCTATCAATATTTATGACATGAGCAATTGATGAAGGTTGCACAAAATATTTTCCGGTGGATTTGCAGCCTAAATTATCGGTTACTTCTACAATATAATTACCAGGCGCAAGGTTGGTAAAAAAGGTATCCGCGCCAAAAGATTGACCGTTGAGTGTAAGGTTATACGGCTTTTTTCCAAAAAGTGCTTGAATGCGAATGGTGCCATCGTCCACAGCTACACAGCTTTGTGGTGTGGTGCCAATCAATATTATTTGCACAGATGTATCAGGTTCGGTTACTTGAAAAATGGAATCGTAAATACAACCGTTAGCATCTTTTACAAAAATTTGATAACCACCCGCCAGCAAATTACTAAAAATGCTACTAGCCTGATACACCACGCCGCCTATAGAAAATTGATAGGGCGCGGTGCCACCCGTGGCCGTTACGCTAATTTCTCCCGAGCTATCGCCTTTGCAAATATTGGGTGTCATGTAAACTTGCGTCAGCGCCAACCCATTTTGCGGTGCGGTAATTGTAAAAACAGAATCTTTTTGACAACCCAAATTATCGGTTACACGAATGGTGTATTGACCATCGCTCAAGGTTGAAAACGTACCAGACAAACCATTTGAAATATTATTGATACTGTAATTATAGGGTGCCGTTCCGCCTGTGGTTTGCAACGAAATTTGACCATTATTGCCGCCGGCACAACTTACATTTTGTACCGAAATATTGGTGAACTGCATATAATTATTGGCTACCAAATTAATGGTTGTATCTTTTTGACAATTATTAGCATCCCGAATGCGCACAATATAAACGCCCTGTATTAAATTGGTAAAAGCACTGCTCGTGGTAAACAGCGATGCATTAATTGCATACAAATACGGCGGCACACCTCCGCTCACATTGATAGAAATTTGTCCATCCGTAGCGCTGCTACAAAATGGTTGTTGAATAACAATTGAATTTATTACAATAGGCGGCGGAGAAGAAATGGTAGCCGTACCGCTCACTATGCACCCAGCACTATCGCGCGCATACACAAAATAGGTGCCCGGAAACCGATTATTGTAATTATTATTTGCCGTGTAACCCGATCCGCCCAACTGATAAGAAAGTGGTTGCACGCCGCCCGATGCAAAAATGGTAAGCGCGCCATTATTGGTATTAGCACAAGTTGCATTTGTAACACTCACCGAGTCAATTGCAGTGAGTGGTGCTTGCAAAATAGTTACGGTCGTATCTGTATAACAGCCCTGATTATCCTCACTGCGAACCGTATAAACGCCCGCTGCCAAATTGGAAAAATTACCTGATACTTGTTGCGGGTTGGGTATAATATTATACAACAACGGCGGATTACTGCTCGATGCTGCAACATTTATCGTGCCATTCATTTGCCCAGCACATACATATTTGCTAAAAGATAAAGAAGAAATTGTAACCGCCGCGCTGCCGCTAATACTCAGCGTGCTATCGTCAATACAGCCATTGGCATCTTTTATATAAAGTGTATAAGTGCCGCCAGGTAGGTTGCTAAAAATCCCAGGCGTAGTATAATTTATACCATCTATTGAAAAAGTATAAGGCGCACTGCCGCCCAAGCCTGAAAAACTAATGGTACCACCGCCACCCAAACAGCCCGGATTAATAATGGTAATACCATTTATAAAAACGGACGGCGGATTAGTAAGTGTAGCCGTGCCACTAGCTGTGCAGTTATTCGCGTCGCGCACGATGATAGTATAATTACCAGCTGCCAATGAGCCAATGGTATTGGCAGAGCCAAACGGTCCGTTGTTTACAGAATAATTATAGGGCGGTGTGCCACCTGCCGCGGTAATTGTAAGGCTACCATTTGCGCTACCATGGCAGGCAGGATTTGTAATGGCAATATTTGCCAAAGTCACCGCAGTAGGTTGCGTAAGTGTAATTACGGTATCATCAAAACAGCCGCTATTATCAATAGCACGTAAATTAAAACTACCAGCACTTAAACCCGTAAAAGAATTTAGTGTTTGGTAAGCACCAAGATTTATAGAATATTGATAGGGCGAAATGCCACCCGTTACTCCAAAAGTTATTGCGCCATCGTTACCTCCAAAACAACTAGGTGACGAAATATTTAGGGCATTGATGCTAAAATTTCCATTTGCCGTAACGGTTACAGAAATAGTTTCTATGCAATTATTAGCATCGCGCACATCAATAGAATACGTACCCGCGCCCAAATTGGTGAAGGAATTATTTGTACCAAAAACACCATTATTTATTCTAAACTGATACGGCGGCACACCACCCGTGGCCGTAACCGTAACACTGCCTGTGGGTAACGAATTGCAAGCCGCATTAACTACCAAGGTATTTGAAATTAGCAAATCTGCAGGTTCCACTATATCAATCAAGGTATCCCGGAAACAACCATTGGCATCCTGCACACGAATGGTATATGTGCCGGCAGGTAAATTAGTAAAAGAAGAATTGCTACCGAAGGGCCCCGAATTAATATTATACAAATACGGAGGCGTGCCCCCCGCACCCAACAAACTAATACTCCCCACCCCACCAAAGCAAGGTGCAAATACTACAACTACATTCGTAAAAAACATAGGTGGCGGCGCCGTGATTGTAACTGCCGAGGTAGCAGTGCAACCAGCCGCATCAGCAATTGTAACTATATAATTGCCGCCAGCCAAACCAGTGAAATTACCCGTAGCATTACTACCACCCGGCGATACAGAATACAAAATTGGCGGATTGCTCACCGTGGCATTCACCCCAATTGTACCCGTGGTAGGAAAAGCGCATGGCGAATTACCCACAGCCACAGAATTTATTTGAACCACAGCCGAAGTATTAATCGTAACCACGGATGTAATTGTACAACCACTTGCATCAGTTACCTGCACGGTATAATTCCCAGCGGCTAAGTTGGAAAAATTACCCGATGCCTGCGAAGCGCCGCCATTCAAAGAATATTGATACGCAGGGTTTCCATTCGCAGCGGCAGATGTTATACTGCCCAAGGGCGCACCAAAACATCCAACATCTGTCTTTGAAAACTGTGAAAAATTTAATGGACTTAATTGCGTTAATGTAACTGCGCTGCTTACCGAGCAACCGTTGGCATCGGTAACGGTAATTGAATAATTTCCGCTGCTCAAATTGCTATAACTATTGCTTGCCTGCGGCGCACCCGCATTTAATGAATAGGTATAAATAGGTGTGCCACCCGTTACATTTACTGCCAACCCACCACTATTTGGAAAACTACAACTTGGCTGTGTGGCAGTAATTGATGTAATGATGGGCAACGGAATTGGCCCTAGCGTAATTATGGTATCATGAATGCAATTATTCGCATCTTGCAAATGCACGGTATAAGTGCCAACACCTAAATTTTGAAAATTTGCATTGGCAGTATATGGCCCAGTATTTAACGAATAACTTAGTGGTGCTGCACCACCTGCACCTTGCACAATAATGCTGCCCAATGATGAACAAGTAGGTTGCACCACAAACGAACTTCCAAAAAACAAATTGCTAGGCGATACCAATGTACCCACTGCTAAGCTTGTGCAACCATTAGCATCCGTCGCTACAATTGTATAGGTACCCGAACTTAAATTGGAAAAAACATTCAAAGCTTGTTGCGCGCCACCATTTAATGAATACAGAATTGGGGCGATGCCACCCGCAACATTCACCGTTATAATTCCATTGCTGACGGTACAACTTGGCTGCACCAAACTAAGCGCAGTAATGGTAACACCGCCCTGTTGTTGAATTTGTAAAATGGTATCTCTAAAACAAGCATTTGCATCGGTCAATCGTAGGGTATAACTTCCTGCCGCCAAAGCTGAAAAATTTCCGCTTGCTTGGCTAGGCCCACTATTTAACGAAAAAACGAGCGGTGCCGTACCACCAAAACCGTTTGCCGAAATGGCGCCATTGTTTTGTCCGCAGGACGCTTGTGTAATGGATATTCCGTTAAAAGATATTTGCCCAGGTGCCGAAATAAAAATGACAGAATCTTTGGTACAACCATTACCGTCGCGCACGTGTACAATAAAATTTCCTGGTCCCAAGCCGCCAATTGTATTTGAGGCTTGGTAAGGTTGTGTATTCACCGAATATTCAAGGGGTGGATTTCCACCCGAAGCGGTGATGGTTACCGACCCGGTATTTTGACCAAAACAAACAGGATTGCTAATTTGTAAATTTGAAATCAGAATTGGATTGGCTGGCGAAAGCGTAACCGTGGTATCGTCAATACAACCATTGGCATCGCGCACGCGCACTATATAAGTGCCATTTGGCAATCCGCTAAACACATTGTTGTTTCCAAAAGGCCCATTGTTCAACCTAAACTGATAAGGTGGCGTTCCAAAATGACCACTCGCCGTTATCACACCATTGGCTGTTCCTGCGCAGCCCGAGAGGGTGGTAACATTTACCTGTACCGGTTGCTGCACTACAAATGTGCGAGTAGTATTTTGCGGCATTGCATTATTACAATTATCTATGAGCGTATTGGCATCGCTACCATTTACCACGCTCAGGGTATAATTACCAGGTGGCAGGGGGTTGCTAAAATTTAATTGAATCAAATTCGTAAAGCTAGAGCCATTGGTACAGGCCTGACTCACCGCGCCTGTAATAGTAGCATTGGCCGGGCTAAGTGTAAAATCGGAACCATTGGTGGCGAGCGAACTGCACATAATATTTTCAGAAAGTTGGAGCATGATAAAGTTCGGATTGCTACATCCCGCTTGTATGGTATCCGCTTTTATGGTTGGGGCTACATTATCAAAAACAGATGCCGTGCCGCCAAAGTTTAAGTTGTACCCACTGGCCGAGCTGGAAGCATTATTAATGAGAATTAAAAAAGTTTGCCCTACCACTACATTTAGCGCACTGCTAAACGATGGCCCAGCTGCACCAAGTGATGGCGATACAGAAGTTGTACTCAAACCCGTATTGCCGCCAGCTGATGAATTTGCCAATGAGGCATAATTGCACCGAATGGGCGGCAAGCCATTGGCAACATTTGTGCAAGATTTATCGGTAATGTCGTACACGGCAAAATCATAATCGGCCGTGGTAGCGTTGGGTGCCAAAGTAAATGTAAGCGTGCCAGGCGTGGTGACGTTTACAATGTACCAAACCGAATTATTTTCGCCCGTAGTAAGGCAGCCTTGATTGGTAGGGTTTAGCTCGTTGGTGCTGCCAAAGCCTGTGTAGGATGTAGATTGTGAATACGTATTTTGACAAACTGGTATTGCCCCAAAACAATCTTGAGGCGATTGGGCGCGTAGGGCGGTATGTAAAAAAAGGAGCCCGCAACCGAAGAGTAAAATGTGTAACTTTTTTTTCAATAAATAAGTATTTAAGCAGTAAAAATCATAGTTGCAGGCTATTCAAAGGTAAGCCCAATATTTTAGACCGCCTGTACCTTTCGGAACGGTTTTCAATCAGTACATTTGCGACCTTATTTTTAATTAAAAACAAACATTATGCCATACTTATTTACATCGGAGTCTGTATCCGAAGGACACCCTGATAAAGTTTCAGATCAAATATCGGATGCTATTATTGACAACTTTTTGGCCTACGACAAAAACTCGAAAGTAGCCGTAGAAACCTTGGTGACCACTGGCCAAGTAGTACTAGCTGGTGAGGTAAACAGCAATGCTTACCTAGATGTGCAAGCAATTGCCCGCGAGGTAATCAATAAAATAGGCTATACCAAAAGCGAGTATATGTTTGAAGGCAATAGCTGTGGCGTACTCTCGGCCATTCATGAGCAGAGCGCCGATATTAACCAAGGTGTAGATAGAGTAGTGGAGAACAAAGATTTTGAAACCCTAGCAAATGCACAAGGTGCCGGCGACCAAGGCATGATGTTTGGCTACGCTACAAAAGAAACAAAAAACTACATGCCATTGGCGCTTGACCTTTCGCACAAAATATTGCAAGAGCTTGCCCGTGTGCGCAAAGAAGGTAAAAAACTAACCTACCTGCGCCCCGATGCTAAAAGCCAAGTAACCATTGAGTATGCTGATGATAATACGCCCATTCGTATTGATACGATTGTAGTTTCTACGCAGCATGATGATTTTGATGCAGATGAAAAAATGTTGGCAAAAATTAAAAGCGACATTATAGAAATCATTATCCCTGCCGTGAAAAAGCAATTGAGCAAGGATATCCAAAAACTTTTTGATGATAAGATTACATACCACATTAACCCTACAGGCAAGTTTGTAATAGGCGGGCCACACGGCGATACGGGCCTTACCGGTCGTAAAATAATTGTAGATACTTACGGCGGCAAAGGCGCCCACGGTGGTGGAGCTTTTAGTGGTAAAGACCCAAGTAAAGTAGATCGTAGTGCGGCCTACGCCACACGCCACATTGCCAAAAACATGGTAGCAGCTGGCCTGTGCGACGAGGTGCTAGTACAAGTAAGCTACGCCATTGGGGTGGCAAAACCCTGCGGCGTATTCGTAGATACCTACCGCACCGCAAAGGTGGATATGACCGACGGGCAGATAGCCCGCGAGATAGAAAAGATATTCGACATGCGCCCGTATGCTATTGAAAAACGCCTAAAACTCCGCAGCCCAATTTACAGCGAAACCGCTGCCTACGGACACATGGGGCGCGATTATGCGAAGGTCGATAAGGTTTTTAACAAAGGAAAAAAGAACGAAAAGAAAGTAAGCGTAGAGCTTTTTACTTGGGAGAAGCTTGACTTTGTAGATAAGATTAAGAAGGCGTTTGCTTTGAAGTAGTACTTAGTATTTAGTATGTTTAAAAAAAAAGGAAGCTGATTGGCTTCCTTTTTTTGTTGGTACAAATATAAGCAGTTTGTAAAGTATAAAAAAAAGCCCCGCATCGCAGAGCTAAATTATTCTCCCGATAGCTATCGGGATTTCTTTTTTAGTTTTTCACTTACATAAGCATAATAGTATAATCGCCGCCTTCGGTTTCGTTCATGTTTTGTGCCTTGAGGTAGCGGTTGGTTAGTGGGCCTAGGTCGGTGGCGGGTACGGTGGCTTCTTGGTTGGCGAGTACTTCTACAAATGGGGTGCCAAGGGCATCGTTGGCCTCGGCGCAGAGGGCAAAACGGAGTACGGTATCGCCTTCGTTTATCAAGCGCACCTCGTCGCCTTCGGCAAAGGTGTGGGTGATGGCTAGGCGGGTTTCGCCACCATTTATTTCGTGCGTGTATATTTTTTGCTCGTGATTACGAATGGTTTGTAGGTCAAAAAATGCCTCTACATCCGACGGGCGATTTTTGAAATGCGTCATCAGCGCGCCC
>JBBSPP010000081.1:0-9273 GCA_038258625.1 Chitinophagales bacterium | reverse complement strand
TTTTTTTATAATCAAAAAACAAGCTCATGGCTTGTGGTTCTACCTGAGTTTTTACTACTGGTTTTTCTAATTTATAGCTTATCAAATCTATTCGTTTTGCATCAATATTTGCTGCTTGTATTTGCTTTTGAATGCTTTCAAAACGGGCGGTAAAACTGTTGAACATTGGTGTAATATAGTTTTCGTTTTTTTGCTTTATGCTCATACCCGTACTTTCTTTGGGCAAAATTGCATAGGCTGCATTCACATCCAAAAACCGACTCTCAATAGTTGCCAACGAATTATTTTTTACTGCCTTGATAAAATCATGCGCGATCTCTGCCACATTATCCTGCGCGCGCAAAGTGCAAATTGAAACAAAAATTAGTGTAAAAGTTAGAAACCCCTTTTTCATAATCGAATAAAATTAAAGCATTATAAAAAATGTAAATGGTAATAAAATGAAAAAACTACTTGTATTTTTCTAAATCTCTGCGCACTGCGGCCAACTGATTTTTCTCTACCCGTGCAGAAATTCCGATACCAATCTCATACAAAATCACAATTGGAATAGCTACAATAATTTGCGAAACCATATCGGGCGGGGTAATAACCGCCGCCAGCACAAGAATAGCCACGATAGCATACTTGCGATACTCCCGTAAAAAACGCGGATTGACAATACCAATTTTTGAGAAAAAGTAAATAAAAACAGGCAGTTCAAAAACCAAGCCCGTACCCAAACTCAAACTCAACACCGTGCTGAGGTAATCATCAATTTTAATAATATTTTCAAACTGTGGGCTTATTTTATAATTGGCAAAAAAATTGACCGTGTAGGGCGTGATAATATAATAGCCAAACAATACGCCAAGGAAAAAAAGCATCGACACCCAAAAAATAATACCACTGCTCATTTTTACTTCGCGAGGCGTAAGGGCGGGTTTCAAAAAACGCCAAACCTCCCAAATAATGTATGGAAAAACGGCAATAAAGGCAAAGACCAAAGAGGCAGAAATGCTCATCATAAACTGACCGCTAAGCTCAATATTTTGAAAACTAATATTGACATCGGTCATGCAAAGTTCTGGTTTTTGAAAATAGTTGGCCATGTTGCACAACCAGATGTACGGCGGAAAATCGGCGTGCGTGGGTGCCAAAATAATGACATCAAAAATTTCCTCAATGTAAACAAAACATAAAATTGCACCCGCTACAAGTGCTAACGACATGCGCATTAAATGCTTGCGAAATGCATCGAGATGACCAATAAACGTTTGGTCACTGTTTGTTTTTTTATTCATCCCAGAATCCCCGTTCTTTTCACTCTACCTCAGCCTTAAACCCAATGGAGTAAGGCGCATTGATGGCATTGGCAACGATGAGTGCATTTTTTGCAACCGTACCGCGCTTACCCGAGCTGTTAAACTCCAAAGTCACTTGTCCCGTTTCGCCAGGGGCGATTGCCTCCTTCGGAAATTCGGGGACTGTACAGCCACAACTTGCTGCTACATTAGCTATATACAATGGCTTATCGCCAATGTTGGTTACTGTATAAGTATGCGAAACCTTGTCGCCGTCTTTGATGGTGCCAAAATCAAAAATAGAATCTTGCACACGCACTTCGGTTTTTTCCATGTCGCGCATTTTAGCTTCGCGATCTTTTTTGACTTGGTTTGGGTCTATAACGTTTGCGGTAGCTTCAGATACACCTTCAGATCGTCTGTCGGCGCTACTCACCGTATCGCTACCAAACATATTAGACAATTTTTTTTCGCTAATGCCGCTTACTTCAATCATCGCGATTGTGAGTACAGACAAAGTTAACAGCGTCAATAAAATGGTTTTTATTGTAGAATTCATGGCGCAAATTTAAAGGATTTCTTTCTCAAAAAAGCCTAGAATCAAACTTTTGGATTTCTTTTAGAAATAAAAAAATCTTGCATCAACTGCGCACTATCCTCTTGTAGTATGCCCGTTATTATTTCTTTTTTCCTGAAAAAAGAATGATTACCCTGCGAGAGAAAACCACTTTTTTCATCAGCAGCGCCATAAACAATTTTACTAATTCGGCTCCAATATAATGCGCCACTGCACATCATACACGGCTCAATGGTTACGAAGAGTGTAGCCTCGGGGAGTATTTTGCTCCCCAATGTTTGAAAAGCTGATGTGAGGGCAATAATTTCTGCATGGGCGGTGGCGTCTTTTAATTTTTCGGTTTGGTTGTAGCCGCGGCCTATTATTTTGTTGTTCATTACCACCACTGCGCCGATGGGAATTTCATCTTCGGCCAGTGCTTTGTGTGCTTCATTTAATGCTTGTCGCATAAAATGCTCATTGCTAAACGGATTTATTTTTTCAAGCTCAGCCATACTGCTACAGGGTAGGTTTTACCATTTTGAATAATAGAGTAATTGCTAAAATGATTTTGGGCTTCTGTTATCAAACCTTCAATCGCAATTTGTTTTCGACTTTTGTATTGTAGTTTTTTCAAAAAACGGTCTTTGTCGGTTTTCCTATCTCTTTTATAAACCTCAAAATCTTCTTTTTCTATCATATCCAAAAACTCGGACACCGACTTTTCAACGGCTACATTTTTGGTGTTGCCTTTTTTATAGAGTTTAAAATAAGCAATTTCTTCGCCGACGAGTTTGGCTTTTATATCGTCCAGTTTAAGAGTATAAACATTTTTTTCGTAGATAAATTCTATAGTCTCCCCTACTTTTATTTCTTGCTTTTTAAGATTGTTTTCACCGAGCAAAATTTCTATCACTGCTTCCTTTCGGCTTACCTGCCCTAGTGAAATACGAATTGGTTCGCCATCACTTTCTATCATTTTAAATGTTTTTTCGGGCAGTTCAAAGGACAAACCGGTTTCGGGTATGTTGAGGAGTTCGCTATTATTCAAAAACAAACTTTTCATAACCCATAACCCAAAACCCGCCATGAGGAGTAATGATAGTACGAGCAGGATTTTTCCTTTCATGCTGCTAAAGTAATTTGTTTAGTTGTTGATTGTTGATTGTATGTCATTAAATTGATGTTTGGTTTTTTTTGAACCATATAAGAGCAAATAAGAAAATATAAGATTCAATATTTTTCTTGGTGAACCATCTTTGGTTCGGAGGAAAACTACAACACAAACACATCGCCATAGTTAGCAATTTTGAAACCACGTTTAATAACTTCTTTGTACTCCTTACTATTTTTATTGAGCAAGGGATTTGTATGGTTAAAATGTATGAAATGAATTTTGGCTTTATCTTCTTTTGATAAATCTTTGAAAAGTTCCATACTTTCTACAACAAACGGATGTGGGATTTCTTTCATGTCGCGGCCGGGTAGTTCGTTGCCGTCGTAGAATGTGCCGTCCAGGAAAGCGTAATCTACTTTTTTTATTTCTTCGATTATGTCTTTGTCCCACTTTTCCCATTTGTCAATGTCGGGGATGAAGAGAATCCTTTTGGAGGAAAGTATTAAATAACCAGCTGTTTCAGAAAATTCATCTCGATGTGGGACTAGATAGGTTTGTAGACTAAATTGTCCTAATGGTCTATCATTTATACCTCTATACATAAAATTATAAGTAGAATCTTTAATAGGTTTCAGTTTTATATTCTTCATTTTCACCAGCTGACTCCAAGGACCATTATTCGATAAAAATTCGTGCATTCGTGGCATTACAAAAACAGGAATAGAATCAGCATTCATAGCTTCTTTGCCCAAATACATCAGCCCAGCATAATGCCCAATATGTGCGTGAGTAAGAAAAATTCCATCAGGCGTTTCTTTATGTTCAAAAGGTGCCAACTCATTTAGCATCTTCATTTGAACCGGCATGTCAGGCGTGGCTTCAAAAAGATAGGATTCTTTACTTTCGGGAATTATTAAACCTAGGCTTACAACTTTTCTAGTATAGTCAGGAGTTTTAAAAAGGTCTTTACAACAATCCTTTTTGCACGCGATGTGCGGTGAGCCTGCATCTTGAACAGTGCCTAAAATCACTAAGGATGTTTTGATGATTTTCTTTTCTTCTTTTTGCGCCGTGGGTTGGCAGGAAAAAAGAAACAGGATTAGTATGAAAGGAGTAAACTTCATTGGCTTAAAGGTAGCGTGTTTTTTTTACCCCTTAGACACGGATGTTACTAAGTTTCACTAAGGCTTAGTGTTTCTAAGTGAAATTAGTGGTTAAACTTTCACCAATTCAATAAACTCCTCCTCACTAATAATATTCACACTCCCCAGCTTCTTCGCTTTCTCTAATTTGCTGCCCGCCTTTTCACCAGCAATTAAATAATCCAATTTTGTACTTACACCACTTAGTATTTTTCCGCCTTTGGCTTCTGCCATTTCTTCGGCTTCTTTTCTACCGAGGGTGGGCAGCGTGCCTGTAAATAAAAAAGTTTTCCCTGCAAGTTCGCCACTGACGCTTTTATTTTTTTGATGGTTTTCAAAGTTTAGGCCGAGTACTTCCAATTCTTTTAGCAAAGCAATATTTCCATCATGCTCAAAAAAGTCGAGGATAGATTGCGCCACTTTTGTGCCAATGTCTTCAATGGCTAAAAGTTGCTCTTCTGTTTTTGTACTCAGTTCATTTAAATGAGAAATTTCTCGCGCTAAATTTTTGGCCGTCGTCTCGCCCACGTAGCGGATGCCCAAACCAAATATTAATCGATGCAATGGTTGCGACTTTGTTTTTTCAATTGCTTCCTCCATTTTTTCTATGCTTTTTTCGCCAAAGCCTTCCATATTTTTTATTTGGTTGTATGGCAAACGATACACACCCGGCAAATCTTTGAGCAAACCCATTTCGAAAAACTTACGAATATTACTCTCGCCCAAACCCCGAATATCCATCGCATTTTTTGATGCAAAATGAATGATTCGTTCTACCACCTGTGCTTCGCAATTAATGTTGGTGCATCGCCAAACCGCTTCTTCTTCGGGTTTAAAAAGTTCGCTATTGCAAACGGGGCAAACGGTTGGAAAAATCACTTCTTGTTCGCTGCCATCGCGTAGCTCGGGGAACGATTTTACCACATACGGAATTACATCGCCCGCACGTTCTATCAAAACCGTATCGCCAATGCGCATGTCTTTTTCTTTTATAATGTCTTCATTAAAAAGTGACAGCGAACTAATCGTAACGCCGCCCACATAAACAGGTTCAATTTTTGCCACAGGCGTAATACTACCCGTCCGACCTACCTGATATTCTATGTTCAGTAATTTACTGGTGGCTTGCCTCGCTTTAAATTTATAAGCCATTGCCCAACGCGGATGATGGCTTGTCATGCCTATTTTTTCTTGTAGGTCAAAGCTGTTTACTTTTATTACTAGTCCGTCAATTTCGTAGGACAGCTCGTCGCGCGTTTCTTCAAACTCAGCACAGTATTTTATTACATCTTCAATTTTATTAAACACTTTAGAAATTTCATAAGAGGTGCGAAACCCTTTTTTACTGAGAGACTCCAAACTTTCGTAGTGTGTTTTAAAAGGGACATTGCCCTGTACATCACTTATTTGATAAACAAAAGCATCGAGGTTTCGCTTCGCCACTTCGTTTGGGTCTTTCATGCGTAAGGAGCCCGATGCTGCATTGCGCGGGTTTGCCATCGGCGATAAATTTTGCTCGACGAGACTTTGATTAAACGCATTAAACTTTTCTTTTTGAATAACTACTTCGCCGCGCATTTCTATTTGCTCGATGCCTTCTTGCGAAAAATTAGCCGAGAGCGGAATGCTTTTTATTTGTTTGGCATTGGTGGTAATATCATCGCCTGCAATACCGTTGCCACGGGTTGCACCTCGCAATAATTTATCGTTTTCATAAACTAATGAAATGCTTGCCCCATCAAATTTTGGTTCTACACAATATTCTATGACTGGTTGGGCAACAGGAATCGGGACGCCAAATAAATCTGGCGCCGCCTGCAGACCTTCTTTGCTTAATAATTTAACATTTCTGTTGTGCCAATCATTTAGATCTTCGGCATTATAACTATTATCCAAACTTAGCATGGGCACTAAATGCGCCACGGTTTCAAAGTTTGGGTTTAAGCCTTTTGCCACTCGCTGCGTGGGCGAATCGGATAAAATGAGCGAAGGTTTTTCTGTCTCAATTTTTTTTAGTAAAGCAAAAAGAACATCATATTCCTTGTCGGCCAACACAGGATTATCTTTTACGTAGTATTTCCAATCGGCATAATTGAGGATAGAAATTACGGAAGAAATATCTTCATTCTTTAGCGATTCTTTTTTGATAAACTCTTTAGCTGTCACTAAAAAATCTTTTTCTTGTTGGGGGGTGTACACAGCACAAAAGTATTTTATTCTATCCTAAAATTGTTTTCAGTTTTAATACAACTTCTCAACTTGTACATACCATTCAACTTAATTGAATCCCCACTTATCCTGAATCACAACAACTATCGCAATAAAGGCAAGTGGTTATGCTATATTTGTCCTTCAACAAAATTATTAAATGATGGGTTATTTCTTTTGGGTGGTTCTCGCCCTTATTATTTTTATAGTCATTCAGGGCTTCTTCGTGGTCAAGCAGCAAACGGTGGCTTTGGTCGAACGGTTTGGCAAATTTAAGTCTGTTCGACGCGCGGGTTTTCAATGGAAAATCCCAATTGTGGACCGCATTGCAGGTCGTGTAAGTTTGAAAGTACAACAGCTGGATGTTATGGTAGAAACCAAAACGAGCGATGATGTTTTTGTGCGCTTAAAAGTTTCGGTGCAATATTTAATTTTACCAGATTCTGTTTATGATGCTTTTTATAAATTAGATAATCCGCATGCGCAGATTACTGCTTATATTTTTGATGTGGTGCGTGCCGAGGTGCCACGCTTAAAATTAGATGATGTTTTTGAAAAGAAAGATGATATTGCGATAGCAGTAAAACGAGAACTAGATGAAGCCATGCTTTCGTATGGCTACGGAATTGTAAAAGCGCTGGTTACAGATATTGATCCTGCAGAAGAGGTAAAAATTTCGATGAATAGAATTAATGCATCGGAGCGCGAAAAAATGGTAGCAGAATATGAAGGTGAAGCAGAAAGAATTCGCATAGTAAAAATTGCCGAGGCGGAAGCTGAAAGCAAACGATTGCAAGGACAGGGTATTGCTGATCAGCGCCGTGAAATTGCAAAAGGTTTGGAGGATTCGATGGCAGTTTTGAATCGTGCGGGAATAAATTCGCAAGAAGCATCGGCGCTAATTGTAATTACGCAACACTATGATACGCTAAGCGCAGTAGGACAAAATACACGTAGCAATTTAATTTTATTACCCAATTCTCCAGCAGCCGCGAGCGATATGCTGACCGATATGGTAGTGGCTTTGAATTCTACCCAGGCGATGGGGGAGGCTAGAAAAGAGATAAAATAAACAATTTCTAAAGCAGATTAATTTTAGCCGAACCAAAGTGGTTCGGCTTTTTCTATAATTATATTTAACGCTAAATACTGACTGGCAAAACCGTATAAACAGCAACAAATTCTACATTTACTATCGTTATGAAAAAGTATATAATTTACATACACGAGCGTTTTCCGTTAGCATCGCACGTGCCGCTGATTAGCGTTTTTACTTTTTCTGCGGTGTGCTATTCCTTGTCTGCGGCTGATGCGAGCGATTTTATTCCGTGGCTCAGATTTTTAATTACTTGCTTCCTTACATTCACCATATTTTTTTTATTGCGTATTTCTGATGAGTTCAAAGACCATGAAGACGATATGAAATACCGCAAATATCTGCCTGTGCCACGAGGTATTATTGTATTGAAAGATTTAAAATATTTGGGGTTTGTAGTTTTTGGCTTGCAGATAATTTGTATTTTTTTCTATCCCGATTTTGCAAAAATGTTCTTGGTTGTCATGGCATTTTTATTTTTAATGTATCATGAATTTTTTATTGCTTCGTGGCTCAAAAAACACCAAGCGGCTTATGTTTTTTCGCACATGCTTATCATTCCGCTGGTTGATTTATTGGCAAGCTCCGCACATTGGTCATTTGATCATATCGTGCCGCCTGATGCGCTGATTTGGTTTTTTATTCTATCATTTTTTAATGGCATAGTTTTAGAAATTGGCCGTAAAATAAAAATGCCCGAAGACGAAGAAGAGGGCGTTGTATCTTATACAAAATTGTATGGATTTCGAGGTGCTGTTTGGCTTTGGTTGGCCTTGGTTGTTGTAACGTATATTTTTGCTTGGACGGCTATGAGTCAGATTGATACGCCGTTTTGGGCTTATATGATAATGAGTTCTTTTGCTGTTATTGCATTGTTGAGCGGATTGATTTTTATAAAAAATCCATCAAAGTCTAGAGCAAAATTTATTGAAGTAGCATCGGGAATTTGGTCTATCGGTATGTATTTGAATGTGGGTGCGTTACCGTTTATTTTTAAGCATCTTATTTGAAATGAAGACTTCAAAAAAATATTTGGGCGCAAAGGCGAATGGACTTTATGCAATGCAAAAGTTGGGTTTTCGTGTACCTGATTTTGTGGTTTTTGCCCAAGATGAAATCGAGGATTTGAGCAATGAAAGTTTACAACAAAAAATGCAAAATTTATCGGGCAACTATTTTGCTGTTCGCTCGTCTGCAAATGAAGAAGATGGAGTTTCTCATAGTTTTGCAGGGATTTTTTCTACTAAGTTATTTATTAAAAAAGCAGATTTGTTAAACGCTCTTCAAATAGTTTACGAATCAAAAAATCTTCCAAAAGTTTTACTTTATTGCACGCAAAATTCTATCGACCATCAGCAGTTGCGCATGAATGTGATTGTGCAACAAATGATTGCTGCAGATGTGAGCGGCGTAGCTTTTGGAGTTCATCCGCTAAAGCCGTATAAAAAAGAAAAGCTGATTACAGCGGTGTATGGTTTGGGAGAGGGATTGGTGAGTGGCGAGCTAAATGCTGATGAATTCATTGTAAATGACAAAGGAGATATTCGTAAAAATATTCAAACAAAAACGAAGGTATTAAAATACAAAAATGAAAGCTTGGGTTATGAAAAAGTAGCTGCAGACTTGCAAGAGATTGCTTCGCTAAGCAATCAACAAATTGAAGAAATTACGACAGCACTGACAAACTTAGAACAATATTTCGGTGCACCGCAAGACATAGAATTTTGCTACAAAAACGACAACCTTTTTTTGTTACAAAGTCGGCCAATTACCGCGCTTGACAAAGAACATATTATTTGGGACAACTCCAATATTATAGAATCGTACCCCGGCGTTACGTTGCCGTTTAAATTTTGATTTATTTGAAAAAT
>JBBSPP010000080.1:0-9319 GCA_038258625.1 Chitinophagales bacterium | reverse complement strand
TAGTAAGAAGTGATAAAGAACCATTGAGTAATATAATCAGAGACTATAAAAAATACACATCAAAACAAATCGTACGTGCTACTGAGAACAATCCTGAAGAGAGTCGAAAAAATTGGATGTTATGGTTGTTTAAAGAAAAAAATGAAGATGTGCCGCAGGGCGAGGACATTACATTTTGGCGTGATGGCTATCATGGCGAAGAAATATTTTCGCCAAGTTTCATGAAAAGCAAGATGGATTATATTCATAATAATCCTATAAAAGCAGGGATTGTGAACAGGCCTGAAGATTACCGGTATAGCAGCTCAATGTGTATATCAACGGATCAGGAAGGTTTGCTAGAATTAGATCCAATATAATCGGCCTTCGTCGGATTAAAAATCCTTTCTATTCTGCTTCGACATGCGCTACGCTAACATGTCGAAGAGCACTCGAATTTTTGGCAAAAAAAAATCTAACTTATCTCCATCCAATTAGTACTCCCCTTTTCGCCAGATAAGTACTTTTTCAATCCTGCACTTTCGGGTTTTACTAATTGCGCATCATCATTTAAAATGCGCAAAGCGTACTCCCGCGCTTGGCTCATAAGGTGACCGTCTTCAATAATATTAGCTAATTTATAGTTTAAAATTCCGCTCTGCTTGGTACCGTGCATATCGCCAGGGCCACGCAGTTCTAAATCTTTTTGGCTAATTTCAAAACCACTGCTGTGATTGACCATTGTGCTAATTCTCTCTTTGGCATCCTGTCCAAGTTTCTTGCCACTCATTAAAATACAATAGGATGCTGCCGCACCGCGCCCCACCCTACCACGCAACTGATGCAGCTGCGATAGCCCAAAACGCTCCGTACTTTCAATAATCATAACCGAGGCATTTGGTACATCCACGCCAACTTCAATGACTGTAGTGGCAACTAAAATTTGTGCTTCCCCTTTTATAAATCCTTGCATATTATGCTGGCGCTCGTCCATACTTTGCCGACCGTGCACCATGGCTACATTATAAGTATGGCTGGGAAAATAGGTTGTCACCAATTCATAACCTTGCTCCAAATTTTCGTAATCAAGTTTTTCACTTTCTTCAATTAATGGATATACAATATAAATTTGATGTCCTTTTTCAATTTCTGTTTTTATAAAATGCATCACTTCACTGCGCCGATTATCCATGCGATGCACCGTACGAATCGGCTTACGGCCAGGAGGTAACTTTTTTATGATGCTCACTTCCAAATCACCATAAGTCGTCATTGCCAAGGTGCGCGGAATGGGGGTTGCCGTCATTACCAAAATGTGTGGTGGCGTTGTATTTTTAGCCCACATTTTAGCACGCTGCGCTACACCAAACCTGTGCTGCTCATCTATAATACAAAGACCCAGATTTTTGAAAACTACACGTGGTTCTAAAATTGCGTGAGTGCCTATGATTATATCAAGCTCGCCGCGTTGTAGATCGTCGAGTATTAATCTTCGGTCGGCAGTTTTTGTGCTTCCCGTCAGCAAGGCAATTTTTACATCTTGGGCATACAACAATTTTTTTATACCTTGGTAATGTTGCTGAGCAAGTATTTCTGTGGGTGCCATTAGGCAAGCTTGAAAATTATTATCTTTTGCCAAAAGCATTGAGAGTAAGGCTACAATGGTTTTTCCACTGCCTACATCACCTTGCAGCAACCTGTTCATTTGGTAGCCCGTTTTGGTATCTTGTCGTATTTCTTTTAGTACTTGCTTTTGATCGTCGGTGAGATCAAATGGCAAATCATTTTTATAAAAATCATTAAAGTACTCACCTACTTTTTCAAAATAATGTCCTTGCGTTTTGCTTTTATTCAGCCTGAGTTTGCAAATGTTCATTTGATCAATAAACAATTCTTCAAACTTTAATCTTTCGCGCGCTTCGTGCAACATTTTTTCATTTTCTGGGAAATGTATTTGTTGCAAAGCGGTAAGCCTTGGCAAAAAATTTTGCTCTTTTAAAATTGTAATGGGCAAATTTTCAGGCACATCGCTGTCTGTTACCTGGTGTAAAAGTGTGGCGACTAATTTTGCAAATGTTTTGCCGCTTAGGTTTTTTGCCTTTAGTAATTCCGTGCTTGCATATACAGGGAAATGCGGCACTTCTTTGGTCTGCGTTTCTTCGCCCAGTTTTTCCAGCTCGGGGTGGGTGATTGAAAATCGACGGTTGAACAAACTTGCTTTCCCATATACTTGAACTTCTTTGGCTTCAGCGAGTGTTTTTTTTACCCAAGCAATACTTCGAAACCAAACCAATTCAAGCGTGCCTGTACCGTCTTCAAAATAAGCAACCAATCTTTTTTTTCGCCCTACACCTATTTCCTCATAGTCTTTTATTTCGCCTTTTAATAAAACATTTTCGCCATCAATTAGTTCAATTATTTTTTTTAGGTTTGATTTATCCTCATATCGGAACGGATAAAAAAAAAGCAAATCTGCAAAGGTGGAAATGCCCAATTCTTTTTGCAACCATTGCGCGCGCATTGGCCCAACCCCTTTTAGGTATTCAATAGAGGATTGCAATTTGGGGTTCGGCTCAAAAGACATTGGTTTTCAAAAATAGGAATTTTACTATACTAAAATTGCCTTTGAAATTCCGAAGCTTCGGAATCAAAGGCAATGAATATGCGTACACTTTTAATGTAAACTTATTTTCTATTAACTATCGTACGCCCACTTAATGTAAGTAGCGCCCCAAGTAAAACCACCACCAAAAGCAGCCAAAATAATATTATCGCCTTTTTTTAATTTGCTCTCCCACTCCCACAAGCACAATGGTAATGTACCATTGGTTGTATTTCCAAATTTTTGAATATTAATCATCACCTTGCTTTCATCAACGCCCATACGCTCGCGCGTCGCATCAATTATTCTTTTATTGGCTTGGTGTGGCACAAGCCATGCTATGTCATCAGCTGTCAAATTATTTCGTTGCATAATTTCGTATGCTACATCCGCCATGTTTGTTACGGCAAACTTGAAAACTGTTTTACCTTCCTGATAAACAAAATGCTCTCGATTCTTTACAGTTTCTTCGGTGGATGGGCTTACACTACCGCCCGATTGTTGGAATAAATATTGCCGCCCCGAACCATCTGATTTTAGCACACTATCTAAAATTCCTAACTCTTCGGTAGTAGGCTCTAACATTACAGCACCACCGCCATCGCCAAAAATTATGCATGTAGCACGATCTTCGTAATTTAGAATTGAGCTCATTTTATCTACACCCACCACAATTATTTTTTTGTATTTTCCGGTTTCTATAAATTGGCTAGCCGTGGTGAGCGAATATAAAAAGCCACTGCACGCCGCGCTAATGTCGTAACTGAATGCATTTTTTAAACCGCATTTATCACTTATTATATTACCTGTAGCAGGGAAAACATAATCGGGCGTGGTGGTAGCGCAGATTAATAAATCTATTTCTTCTGGTTTTGTGTTGCTTTTCTCTAACAACTGGTTTACTGCTTGTATGGCCATAAAAGACGACCCCAATCCTTCACCGCGCAATATCCTTCTTTCCTTTATACCCGTGCGACTTGTAATCCATTCATCATTTGTATCTACAAGTTTGGCAAGATCTTCATTGGTCACTATATCATCTGGCACATAACCGCTAACTGCGGTTATGGCTGCATTTATTTTTTGCATGTTTCTGTATTTTAGGAGGCTATAAAGTTAAGGGTTTGAGGGGCAGAAAAAAGAAAACCCTCTTAATAAAAATTAAGAGGGAGTTAGTAAGTTATCTAGAAAAATTTTATCGTTGTACTTCTACATCGTTGCGCATTACGCCATAAAATTGGAATGTTTTTTGTCTCCAACCTTTTTTAATATATTTATCTGTATCGCCAAATTCAGGTACTGTAACCCAATCTTTTCCTTTTCCGTAATACCAGTTATAAACTGCTACGTGGTTTTGAGCGCGACGAACAGGTGCATAAAATTGTAATGTTTTCAGCGTATAACCTTGCTGCATCATATCAGCATCAGTACCAAAATCACCCGCTACACTTACTTGATCTTTTGTTACAGGGTTGGTCCAACGGTAAACCGCTACACGATCCGGTCCTGGTGTTTTAAATCCAAAAAATAATAATGTTTTGTCTTTGTATTTCCATTGCAATAATTGTCCTTCCTGAATTTCACCATCAGCAAGTGTTACAAAGTTTCTGTCAACCGAGCTATACCATCGGTAAACTTTTATCATATCATCTTCATATTGCGCGCTGGCTTCTTTTCCATTCATGAAAATTAATGAAGCGAGTACGACTAGACCAAAAATTCCTTTTTTCATAATTCTTATTCTACATTTTGATTGTACAATGATAATAAATATCTACTATTCAAACCTAATTTTTGAGAGAAAAATTGTAGCAAAAAAAAGAGTTTATTTAATTCCTTATTAAAAACGATTATTTCTTCACTAATAAAACCACAGCGTGTGCTTCAATTCCTTCTTCCCTGCCAACGTAGCCCATTTTTTCGGTGGTGGTGGCTTTGACAGAAATTAAATCTGTACTCACCGACAATACCTTGGCAATGGTGCTTTTCATACTATCAATGTGTGGGCGTAATTTTGGTAGTTGCAAACAAACTGTACTGTCTAAATTGACCAACTCATAGCCACTTTCTTTTACAATATCGTACGTTTTGGAAAGCAAAATTTTAGAATCAATCCCTTCAAATGATTTATCAGTATCAGGAAAGTGTAGGCCTATATCCCCTGCATTTATTGCACCTAGCATAGCATCACAAATTACGTGTAGTAACACATCAGCATCGGAGTGCCCTAGCGAACCTTTGGTGTGCGGTATTTTAATGCCACCAATTATAAGGTCTCTGCCTTTGGCTAACTGATGAAAATCAATGCCCTGACCAATTCTAAAAATAGGAAAATTCAAAGGTTATTCGTCTTTGCTATCGCGGCTACTTTTATCGTCTTTCTTTGGTTTACCTTTTACCATTTTTGAGAAGTTGTCAAAATCAAACAACAACGAAAAACGCAATGTATTAGAAAGTGGATTACGATTAGCACCAGAGCCAGAGGGTACGAGGTAAGCAAAATTTAAGCCAAACACGTTATACTTTACACCCAAGCCAAGGGTAACATATTGACGATCGCCTTTTTGCTCAGACTCGCGGAAGTAACCCGCACGTGCAAAGAATTGATTTTGATAAGAATATTCCGCACCGAAACTTGTAGTGATTTCTCGGAACTCTTCAGAACCACCTTCTGGTGCGTCGCTAAATGATGAAAACACACCGTTAATAACAGTTTGATTAGGGTCGGGCACTGCATAACCTGTGGGCAATCCAGTAGCAGAATCAAATGTATATTGAGGTGATGGTACCAATAATTTATTAAAATCAAGTGCGAACGTTAATTTGTTATACTCATCCACGTTGTATTCGTATGCCGCGCCAATACCAAGGTTGGTTGGCAAAAAATCAGAGCGGTTAGTTGAGTACGATATTTTTTGTCCAAGGTTTGTAACTGCCAAGCCCAAATTTAAACGCTGACCAAGTCCTTCACCCAAATTTTGACCAATAGGGGTAGTATAAAAAGCGCCAAAGTCAACAGCGAAAGATGTACCTGGGCTATAATTGGAGCCCGCAGTGGCTGCACCATTTATAATGTTTGAGTTTATTAATTTACCACTCAAACCAATGGATACTTTTTCAGAAAGTTTGCGCGAATAACCTGCATCAAAAGCAAATTCTCGAGGATTACCTGAGCCAATACTTTGAGCATTGTTATCTGTATAATTTATTTCACCGAGTGAGAAATAGCGCAGGCCCAAACTCACGGCTTGGTTTTTATTGTCCTCTTCACCAAATTTGAAATAACCCGACAAATATGTCAAGTTAATATCAGGTACTAAATCTTTTAACCAAGGAGTGTAAGATATAGAAGCTCCTGCTTCTTTTGTACTCATGGCAAGTTTTGCCACATTCCAGTATTGCGAATTTGCGTCAGGGCTAAGTGCTATGCCAACATCACCCATCGCACCACTGCGAGCATCAGGGCTAATGCGCATAAACGGCACAGCGGTTGTAATAGTATTATATTGCAACCCTTGGCCTTTTGGTACTCTTTGTCCCACTAAATTCTGATTGGTTTGCGCCTGCATTGCCATCGGCATTATCATTACAGCAACTGTGGCCGTAAGCATCATTTTTTTTAACATCATTTGATTTTATTTTCTAAAAAAAAGTATAGTTCTATGTCGATATTCAATATTTTTTGATGAGTTGTAAATTTGATAGCCCTCTTTCGGACTCGCAAATATAACTATCTCATGATGATTAACTTCTGTAATTTATCGTCTGAAAATCCGTTTTCACTTTTTATTGACAATTTGTACAAATACACGCCATTACCGAGTTTGTCGCCATATTGATCCAATCCATCCCACAAAATGTTATCATATCTGGTACCCGGCGTATTAATGGTTTCTCTAAATTGTTTCACCATTTTGCCCGTCATGCTGAAAACTTTTATACCAACATTTATATTTTGGTTGGGCATATTATGCTCAAACATAAAGCGCGTGCTTGTAGAAAACGGATTGGGATAATTATATACATGCGCTAATTGACCTTCGGTATTGCTAACCACTACAAAATCTAACATCGCCTCTGACGAATTATTGAGCACATCCCAAGCTTTTATGCGGAGCGTATGCCTACCCTCGGTAAGGTCTTCTATCGGAAAAGTTACTTTTCCTGACGTAAAACTATCTAATGTAGCTTCAAAAAAATTGTTGAGTACAAAAGTTTGCTGTGCATTATCATCTAGTATTGCCGTAATATCATGCCCCACTGATGAGCCCGAATAGTTTATCCCATTATCATCGCGCAGGTTGAGAATCAGTGTGGAGTTTGGTGTAGTAATGCCGCCATTTACAAATTTTTCATTATTCATAAATGGGCGAATTTCTGGGCCCACATTATCGGTAATGGCATTATCTGAGCTACCCCCTACGAATACATTTTTGTCATAGCCCGTAGCATCGGATGTAGATGTGTTGGCGTAATACGATATTTTTCCATTTGCCACACTATAATTAATATCTTTTGGTACTACAAATGTGTATTCAAATTTGCCATTTTTTACAGTTGCTTGCCCTTTGTACAATACATTATTTTGTATAAAAAAACTACGCGCAAAACTGCCCGGATCATTAGCCAGGGTTGTCAATGATTTTGGCTTATCAAAAATGGTAGGAAAAACGATACCGTTAAAACTGCTCAACAGTTGGCGATTATCATCCGTCACACTACCCGAGATTGTATAGCGCCCGAGTGCTTTTAAGGTATCTGTTACCAGTCCCGTTGCATCTTTTATACTATCCGTGTGCACTTCGTATTTCGGGAAAGCCAAGGGCAAACCAGGATCACCAATGAGTGAAAATTTTCGAAAATTGGCAGCATCAAATTCGTTGATTGAACTTACGTATCGGATATTTTTTGACAACAAATAAGCATCACCCAAAGTAGGCATTCCGCCAGTGTTCATTTTGTCAAATCCTTCTTTAAAATAGTTCAAATTCATCTGTCTATTTTGATACTGAAATACCAACCGCGTGGTGGTCATTAGCGCAATGGCACCACCATTTTTGTTAGCAAAAAGCACCTCGCCTGCCGACTTTTGTTTAGGATTATCGAACTGTGTAAAATCGCAGGTAGCCGTTATAAAAATTGGTAACTTATTTTTATTTTCAAGCCCTTGTATATCTTCCATATTCAAAATGCGCTCTTCGCACCAGCCCAATGGACCGCCATGACCGTTATAATTTACCACAAATGCACCGTTGAAAAGATGTTCTTTTATAGTTCGGTTGGCCTCTGGAGTGCGCTGCCCAGCAGGTGTAGATATTTGTTGAAAAGCATCAACATAAATTTTGTAGTTATTATACTGCGGCAGGCTATCATTTATGTAAGAAGCCATAATTTCCGCATCTTCTAAGTGAATATTACCGTCTTCATCATCGGCATTAAAAACCATGGTATTTTTCCAAGATCCAAAAGAATTTGGACTATCATAATTTTTTATTTTGACCACCGCATTTGTTGCTTCAGTTCTGGTATCAGCTGGTATGCGCCCCACGCCCACATCTAGCGTATTCAAAATATTGACATCGTTATAAACATTGGGATTTTCGATATCATCCAAAAACCCAAAAAAATCGTCCGTACAATAGCCTGTAATTTTATCTATACTTTCAAACGTTTGGTACGTGGGCACAAAATTGGTGTTGCCGCTAATTCGATTTTTATAGTCATACGATGCATCGCCAAAAAATAACACATTTTTAGGCGCATCAGTCGCCGAACTTGCTCTGTCATAAAACATTTTGATAAAATTACGCATGGCACTCACATCCTGCGAACCGCTAGAAAATTCGTTGAAAATTTGCTGTGGCGTTACAACTAAACTTTTGTATCCTCTTTTGCTAGTATGATACGCCGCTAAATCTTGTGCTGCAGTCAAAAAATCGGGATGAGCTATAATAATATAATCAACTAATGGCTGGCCGTGCAAATCTTGATTTTCAACCACACCCACATACGTAGGACTGCTAAATGCAGCACCATCAAAAGCAACAAATGTATGAAGCTCATCAGCATTTTGCCTGAAGCTTAGGGTAGAACCAGATAAACTCGTTTGCATTCTTATGGGCTGTAGCGGGTCGGTAACATCCCAAACCTGCACAGTTGCATTTGCCTGTGCAATACGATATTCGGTAATATTACCCACGCCCACGGTGTTCCAATCGGCAAAACGCATTTGATTATTATAAGTCAAATTTACCCGTCCATTCAGTTCGATATAATCTAAATAACCAGTGGCACCGTTATTGGCAGGTGTGAAAGAAGCATTCAGGGTAATCGTATTTCCGCTTAGGGTTACATTATTCTCGTTAATTTGGGTGCGAAGTACAGGGTCATTAAAATCCATACCGATCGAAGCTAGCGAAAAATTATTAGTCAATAATCCATTAGCGCTAACCCTAAACGTATTAGTACCCGCAAACGAAATGGCACCCACTCGCGCGCGAACATTCACCGGTGTAGCAGCCTCAATATTGGCTACATCAATAGTAAAACTTTTACTGAGCACTTTGCCCGGCAAATCAGCGTAAGCATCGCTCCACCAAGTTTTGCCAACACTACCAGGGTTAGTAATATCCTCTTCAACAAATCTGAAAAAGTTAGCCGACGTGGCAGTTTGGTTTGCCACGCCAACCATTACTTGCGGGCTTACCCGCTTGCCATTTCCGTTGTCAATATGCAGGT
>JBBSPP010000079.1:0-9342 GCA_038258625.1 Chitinophagales bacterium | reverse complement strand
CATCTATTGAGCAATGTAGATTTTCCTGCATTGGGTTTGCCTCTTATGGCTACAAAGCCGCTTTTGAAATTTTTATTTTGTTCACTCACGGCTTCAAAGATATTTTAATCAGTTACGAATGCCTAAAATATAAGGTCGTTTCGACATAGCGTATTTTATCCCACGCAATGCTTGGGATAAAATCGCGACAAGAAACCTCCCGAAGCGGGAAAAAAACTTGCGGATGAAATGTATGGTTGCATTCAACACCACATTTTTCCTAATGAATTAATAATAAGATAAAATACATCACTCTATATTTTCTCAATTGATAAAAATATCATTCTTTTGCCGTGCGAGGTAGAGCAGCGGTAGCTCGTCGGGCTCATAACCCGAAGGTCGTAGGTTCGATCCCTACCCTCGCAACTAACAGAAAGCCCGCCTAGTGCGGGTTTTTTTTATCTTTGAATTTATATTAATATGAAAACAGTAGCAATAGTCGGAAGACCAAATGTCGGAAAATCTACTCTTTTCAACCGCCTAATAGGCGAGCGAAAAGCAATTGTAGATGACGCAAGCGGCGTAACCCGCGATCGCCAATATGAAGAAACCGTATGGAACGGACGTTATTTTAGCGTGGTGGATACGGGCGGATACGTAGCCAATAGCGACGATATTTTTGAAAAAGAAATTGTAAAACAAGTGGATATAGCCGTCAGTCAGGCGGATGTGATTCTATTTATTTGCGATGTTTCTACAGGGATTACAGATTTGGACGAGGCTTTTGCTAATTATTTGCGCAAGAGTGATCAGCCAATTTTAATCGTTGCCAACAAATGCGATAATAGCGAACGCATATTGGAAGCCAATGAATTTTATTCCTTGGGATTTGACGAGATGTTTACTATTTCTTCGGTGTCGGGATATGGCACGGGAGATTTGCTGGACAGAGTTGTAGAACTTTTGCCCGAAAAAGAGCATGATATAAAAACAGATTTGCCCAAGATTGCCATCGTTGGTCAACCCAATGCAGGGAAATCTTCATTGCTCAATTCGTTAATAGGCGAGGAGCGTACCATCGTATCGGATATTGCGGGTACCACGCGCGATAGTATTCACACGCATTATAATTTATATGATAAAGAGTTTATTTTAATAGACACCGCAGGCTTAAAAAAGAAGCGAAAGGAAAAAGAAGAACTACAATTTTACAGTGAAATACGCGCAGTTAAAGTGGTGGAAGACTGCGATATAATTATGCTCGTAATAGATGCCGAAGTAGGATTGACGGCGCAGGATATTAATATTTTTAGCCTAGCAGAGCGCAAAGGAAAGGGAATTGTGGTGCTAATGAACAAATGGGATTTGATAGAAAAAGATACCCATACGGTAAAAAAATGGACGGAAGCAATTCATGCAAAAATTCAGCCGTTTACAGATGTGCCAATTCTTTTTATATCTGCTACCGAAAAACAGCGCATTCACAAAGCGCTAGAAGTGGCCTTAGAAGTTTAC
This sequence comes from Chitinophagales bacterium, assembly GCA_038258625.1. GTDB lineage: Bacteria > Bacteroidota > Bacteroidia > Chitinophagales > Chitinophagaceae > JAGNRR01. The sequence continues at coordinate 7,848 of JBBSPP010000079.1, read as the reverse complement.
GAACGCCGGGCACAAAAAATACCTACTAGCAAGCTGAACGACATTATGCTCGAAGAAATAAAACGCAACCCACCGCCGAATTACAGAGGCTTACCCGTGAGTATAAAATTTATAACGCAACTTCCCGTAGCCGTGCCGTCCTTTACATTTTTTGCCAATCACCCCGACGAAGTAAAAAGCCCGTACAAACATTTTATCGCAAACAAAATGCGCAAGCACTTTGATTTTAAGGGTGTGCCGATTCGGATTTTTGCAAGGAAGAAGTAGTTGAAAAAGTTACAACTTTTTATTGACCACAAAACCAATTGATGGTTGATGGTTCAAACCCGGATGTACGTTGAGGTTAAAACTTACTTTAGGTTCCGGCTTTTTGGAATAATTTAATAATCTAAATCCGTTTATACCAGTCGCCAACACGCCAAAAATTAGGTTTGCAGAAGTTACTTTTCGTTGAGCATCGGTTTGTCTATTGCTTGCATTGTGCCTGTAATAATATATTGTGTTATAGCTGAGGGTAGTAATACAGGATACCAAGCCAGCAATAGGTATATTTTTATTCAAACCATTATTACTCCATCGGGCTAAACTTAAACTGCTAAATGTGATATTGCTCGCATTCAAAAGAAAAGAAGGTACGCCATGCCCGAATCCCACAAATTCATCCTTAGCGCCATAGCTGGGCTGTATCATAGCAATTTCTTTTTTACTAAAACCAGAAGATGCAATCCAACTTTTTAATTTATCCGATTCCATTTCGTAAATAGCCGCGTACTGAAATTTCGAGTTAATTTCTTCAGCTATTTCACGCCCAGCACTTTGGGCTACCAAATATCCTACGGCGCAAATATTGCCTTCACGGTCTATAAAGCATGGTTTGCGCTCATAGGGGTAATCATTATTAGCCGGAAAATTACCTGCAGTGTAATAATTTTTTAAATAATCAAGGAGTCTATTTCGCTTGTTTTTTTGTGCAGCGGTCAAATGGTTTGTGGGTTGCTTGCGCAGCAGTTTTCTACATATTCTAAATGTGTTCTAATTCTTAGTTGCTCATCACAATTGTCCGTAGGTGCTTCTCCAAATTTTTGGATGTAGCTAATATCGCCAATTATAGGATTAATTGTTTCAGAAAAAGGCAGGGTACTTTTTTGCTGACAAGTGGCAAATAAAATTACAAAAAATAAAAGGGTAAGTGTTTTCATAATTAGAGAACGAATTTTTTTGACTAAAATTATTTTACTAAGGTATTTAAAAATGACCTGAGGTTTTTGAAAAATAGCCTATTAAATACTGATCTATATTTATTTCATGAAAATTACGTTTCCCCTTGATGATGATTTGATAGCCGACCTTACCGAATTAACGGGAGTAGAAAACGTATCTGGACGCAATAAACATTGCTGTAAATGAATGGATCAAAAATGAACGCCTAAAAGAGTTGGTTGATTGACCAAGGAAAAATCGCTCAGCTCTAATGCCAACCACTTTTCAAAAAAATAATCCAAAATAAACCTAGGAAACTTTTGAAAGTTAAAAAGTTTATATAGTTTTGCGTCCGTTTTAATGGAGCAAATTCTAAACATAGCAACCGCCGAATTTTTGCATTACGGATTTAAGTCTGTAACCGTAGATGATATTGCGCGAAAGTGTGGCATCTCAAAAAAAACCCTTTACGAACGATTCAAAAATAAAGATGAGTTGGTAACCGAATGTGTAAAATATTACAACGAAGCGCATTGGATTGATTTGGAAAAAAATACTGCACAGTCAAAAAATGCGGTGGAGGAATTGGTAGGCGTCTTTGTTCATTTGGGTAATATGTTTAAAAATATGAACCCCATTTGCTTGATAGATTTGCAGCGATATTACAAAGATGCATTCCAATATATGGAAAATTTTAAGCAAACAAAATTGATTGCTTGCATCAAAGATAATTTGTTGCGCGGCATTGGCGAAGGCTTATTTCGTGATGAAATTGATATAGAAACAGTGGCTCATTTCCGGCTAGAATCTGTATTTATGATTATGCATACCAACATTTTAAAAAAATCGTCGCTTGGATTGGTACATGTCAACAAAGAGATTTTTGAACTATACATGTACGGCATTGCCAGCCTCAAAGGGCACAAACTCATAACCAACTATTTATCTAAACTAAAAAATTAAAATGAAATTTTACGGACTCCTATTTATCGGTTTCATAAGTTATAGCGCGCAGGCGCAGACGGCATTTTCGGTGCAGCAAAGTATAGAGTATGCCATCCAAAATCAGCCAACTTTGGCAAAACAAAAACTAGAAGAAGACCTGCAAAACGAAGTGAACAAGGAAGTTGCCGCCCTTACCCGTCCGCAAGTTTCGGTCTCGGGTAGTTTTCAGTATTTGTTTATAGTACCCAAGCAACGGTCGGATGCAGGGGCGTTTAATTTTGGCGATGCGTTTAGTTATTTTGTAATTGACTCTGCCAAGTATGCTGCCAATCCGCCTGCGCCCACGCCGGAGTATAATACGTTTCAGTTTGGCTTGCCGCTATCGGCCGGGCTCAATTTGCAGGTGCAACAAATTATTTTTGACCCCTCGGTTTTAATTGGCTTGCAAGCTCGCGAAAGCCTAAATGAGCTAGCCAAACTAAACACCAAACGCAGCGAGCAAGAGCTACGAATTAATGTAAGCAAGGCATATTACAACTGCGTAATTGCCGAAAAACGCAAAGGGCTTTTAGATGAAAATATTGCATTGATAACCAAAATAGAAAACACCACAAGCAAACTTTTTGATGCCGGTTTTGCCGAAAAAATTGATGTTGCGCGTTTAACCGTGCAACGCACGAATTTGCTAACTGAAAAAAATAAAATTGACAACTTAATAAAACTAAGTTACTCAGTTTTGAAATTTCAAATGGGTATGCCGCTCAGCAATGACATTACGCTCACCGATGATTTGAACAACGAAGAAATTCAAAAAGATATGATGCTGAGCAATGAAATAGATTATGAACAACGCACAGAAATGCAACTGCTAAAAAAAGGGGTGGAGTTAAATAATTTGGATTTGCGCCGGTATGAAAAAAGTAATTTACCTACGGTGGCGGCCACTGGTCAGTTTGGTTATGCTACACAAACAAAGCGGTTGAAAGAGTTGGTAACCTTGCCATATTTCCCTACGGGTGCCGTCGGCTTGTCGGTTAATTTTCCTATTTATGGTGGCGGTCAACGTCATGCAAAAATTAATCAAGTAAAAATTAAACTGAAGCAAAACGAATACGACATTCAAAATTTTGAGCAAGCGGTGGATTTTCAAGTAAGCAACGCACGCACAAGTTTGCGCAATAGTTTGCTAACCTTAAAAAGCCAAGAAGATAATATAGAGCTAGCCGCCAAAGTGTATGATATAGCTCAGAAAAAATACAAAGAAGGGCTCGGCACAAACATCGAAATCATACAAGCACAAACGGCTATGAAAGAAGCGCAGACAAATTATTTTGGCTCGCTGTATGACGCCATGTTGGCGAAGATAGATTTACAAAAAGCCCTAGGCATTTATAAATAAAAAATTTAGACTTTAAAAAACCTTATACTATAACACACAATACAATCATGAACAAAGCAATCATATTATTATCAGCAGTACTTTTTTTGGCAAGCTGCGGCGGCGGTAAAAAAGATTTGGCAACGCTAAAAAAAGAGCGTGCTGCACTCGATACAAAAATTACGGAAATGGAAAAAGCTAGCGGCAAAAAAGATAGCGTGCGCAGCATAGCCGTAAACGTAGAAAGTATGTATCCCACCGTTTTTAATTCGTACCTCGAGCTGCAAGGGCGCGTGGATGCAGGCAAATCTGTAAACGCTACGCCAGAAGCGCCGGGCGTGGTAATGAAGATACATGTAACTAACGGGCAGTATGTAAAGCGTGGCCAAACACTAGCAACGCTAAAAGCCGAAACGATTAACAGCGGCCTAGCCGAGTTGGATCAGCAAATTTCTTTTGCAAAAATTATGTACGACAAGCAAAAAAAATTGTGGGCCCAAGAAATTGGCACGGAAGTACAATTGCTCACGGCAAAAAACCAATATGAAAGTTTGCTTAAAAAGAAAAATACCACACGCACCCAACGCGGCATGTACGTAATTACTTCGCCCATTAATGGCGTGGTGGATGATGTAAATATTAATGTAGGCGATATGGCCAACCCAGGCATGCCTAACACCATTCGCATTGTCAATACTTCGGAACTAAAAATAGAGGTGAACATACCCGAGAGTTATGCAGGTAATGTATCAGCCGGTAGCCCGGCCATGATTATTTTGCCCGATGCAAATGATACCATGCTGAGCAATGTAAAATATGTACAAAAAACCATTGACCCAGCCAAGCGCACATTTACTGCCGAAATTACCCCAAGAGGATTAGGTGGCCTCCGCCCAAATATGATAGCCGAGGTAAAAATTTCGACCTATCAAAATAAACGTGCTTTTGTTTTGCCTATAAAATTGGTGCAAAAAATTAATGGCGAAGAGCTTGTGTTTACAGTAGATAAAATGGGCAAAGCCAAACTGACCAAAGTAAGCGTGGGTAAAATATACCGTGGTATGGCCGAAATAAAATCGGGCTTGATGCTGGATGATAAAGTGGTAACGGCGGGCTACGAAAACCTAAACGTGGGCGACAAACTGAGCTACACGAAATAATATTTTTTAATAAAAAAATTAGAAAAGGATGAAAATAAATCCCTCAAAGTGGCCAATTAATAATCGGACCGCCATTTACATACTTACAGCAATCATTTGCTTAGTAGGCTACAATTCCTATAATAATTTGCCCAAAGAAAATTTTCCAGAGGTAAAATTTCCGCAGATAATTATACAAACAGTTTATCCAGGTACCTCACCAGAGAATATGGAAAACTTGGTTTCCAAGCATATTGAATCTGAGCTGGCGGGCATTTCAGGCATGAAAAAAGTTACGAGTAATTCGTTTCAAGATTTTTCGGTTATCACTGCCGAGTTTAATACCGACGTGGATATAGAAATTGCGAAGCGCGAAGTGAACGATGCGATAGACAAAGCCAAACCAGATTTGCCCAGTGATTTACCCAATGATCCCGAGGCAAAAGAAATCGATGTATCCGAAATGCCGATTATGTATGTAAACCTCTACGGCAATTATGACATTCAACGGTTAGAAAAATACGCAGACAAAATCCAAGATCGGATAGAGGATTTAAAAGAAATAAAACGGGTAGATAAAGTAGGTGGGCTAGAACGCGAAATTCAAATTAATGTTGACCTTTTTAAATTATCGGCGGCACAACTTTCTTTTAGAGATATTCAAAATGCGATTGCTTATGAAAATATTGAAGCCACCCCTGGCCAAGTGCAAGTGGATGGTGAGCAACGATTGTTGAGCATCAAAAAGATTTTCACCTCGGCCGATGAGATTGGAAACTTGGTAGTAAAAAATCCGTTTGGTGCAGCAATTTATATCCGCGATATTGCCGAGGTAAAAGATACGTATAAAGATGCCGAAAGTTTTGCGCGCTTAGATGGTCGAAATGTAATTACGCTAAACGTAGTAAAAACTTCGGGCAAAAATTTGATTGACGCGAGCGATAAAATAAATGAAATCCTCGCAGAGATGAAAGCCAGCGAATTACCACAGGGGCTAAACGTTGTATTGACGGGCGATCAAAGTGATAAAACCCGCGTAACGCTCGAAGATTTGATTAATACGATCATCATCGGTTTTTGTTTGGTCACCTTAATTCTCATGTTTTTTATGGGCAGTACCAACGCCATTTTTGTGGCATTGTCTGTTCCGCTATCTTGCGCCATTGCGTTTATGGTGATGCCGGCTTTGGGCTTTACGCTAAATATGATTGTGTTGTTTTCTTTTTTATTAGCCTTGGGAATTGTGGTTGATGATGCCATTGTGGTAATAGAAAATTCCCATCGTATTTTTCATGAAGAAAATTTGAGTGTAAAAGATTCTGTGCTCAAAGCAACGCAGGAGGTTTTCTTGCCCGTATTGACGGGTACGCTTACTACTTTGTTGCCTTTTATTCCGCTGGCATTTTGGGATGGTGTGATTGGCGAGTTTATGTTTTTCTTACCCATTACGCTCATTATTACATTAATTGCTTCGCTCTTGGTGGCATATATTATCAATCCTGTTTTTGCGGTCGATTTTATGAAAGAGCATGAGTATGACGGTAAAGAAAAAATTCGTTGGAAAAGAAAAACATCCATTACAACAATAGTGATGGTTGTCATTTCAATTTTGTTTCATGTAATGGGCAATACGTTGATGGGAAATTTGATACTTATTTTCCTAGCATTATTCTTGCTCAATAAATTTGTATTGGTGCGTTGGATTTATGCTTTCCAAACGAAAGTTTGGCCGGGCGTGCAGCGTTTTTATATTCGCTTTTTAAGCAAAGCGTTGGACTATCGGGGCATTACGGTTACGGCAGTAGTTTTGTTGCTGATACTTTCTGTGGTATTGGTAGGCATTCGTAGCCCCAAAGTTTTATTTTTCCCTGATGGGGAACCCAATTTTACCTACGTTTATTTAACCTTGCCAGAAGGTACAGATCAAGAAGTAACGAATGAAGTTTTGAAAGATTTGGAATCACGGGTTTATGCGGCAACAAATTATGATACAAGTGGCAAAACTGAGCATCCATTAATTACATCAATTATTAGCAACGTAAAAGTGGGCGCAACAAATCAGCAAGCGGGTGAAATAGGCGAGTACCCCAATCGCGGAAAAATTACGGTTGCCTACAAAAAATTTGCCGACCGTGATGGTGGTTCTACCCGCGATATGCTAGAAACTATCCGTGGTAGCATACAAGGAATACCTGGCGCGCAAATAACGGTGGACAAAGAAACCAACGGGCCGCCTACCGCAAAGCCAATTGTGATAGAACTTACTGGTGAAAATTTGGATTCGTTAATTTCTACATCTAAGCAATTAAAAAAATATTTGGACGATAAACAAATTGCGGGAGTAGAAGAATTGAAAAGTGATTTTATGGCCAATAAGCCCGAAATTATTTTTAACGTACAACGTTCGCGTATGAATATGGAGGGCATTAGCACGGGGCAAGTGGCGGGCGATTTGCGCACGGCCATGTTTGGTACCGAAGTATCGCGGTTCAAAGATGCGAATGATGATTACCCAATTACGTTGCGTTTGCAAAAAGACCAACGCAATAATATAGACATAGTAAAAAATATTCCTATCACCTATCGCGATATGGGCATGGGCGGTATAGTGCGCCAAGTGCCGCTAGGTAGTTTTGCTACTTTGGATTATGATAATACGTATGGCGGTATAAAAAGGAAAGATGAAGAGCGAATTATTTCTTTAACTTCAAATGTACTTGGTGATTTTAACCCCAACGAAGTGGTGGCGGCTATCCAAAGTGAGATAGACCAATACTCACCTCCCACGGGCGTAAAAGTAAAAATGGCTGGTGAGCAAGAAGAGCAAGCCGAAACGATGGGCTTCTTGGGCGGCGCGATGCTAACTTCCATTGGGCTGATATTTTTAATCCTAATTGCACAGTTTAATTCCCTTAGCCGTACCCTCATTATTATGAGCGAAATTTTATTAAGTATCATAGGCGTTTTCTTGGGCATCGGCATTTTTGATATGGACATCGTAATTGTAATGACGGGGATTGGCGTAGTAGCCCTCGCGGGTATTGTGGTACGAAACGGAATTTTATTAATAGAGTTTGCCGATATAAAACTAGCCGAAGGCCTAGCCCCGCGCGAAGCTTTGATAGAAGCCGGTCGTACGCGTATGACGCCGGTATTGCTTACTGCTACTGCAACTATAATGGGCTT
>JBBSPP010000078.1:0-9409 GCA_038258625.1 Chitinophagales bacterium | reverse complement strand
GGTTTAAAATATACAGCATAAAAAAAAGCTCCATAACTGGAGCTTTTAACTTATACTATTTGTTAGTAATTAAAACCGAGGACAAGCAAAGTTGTAAGACTTAGTTGTGTTGCGCACAAAACAGCTATTGTAAATCAACGAAACTTCTAATGCACCCTGTCCTTGTGTAGCCTCCGTAAGGCTAGAAAGATTTACATCATACGAGAAACCTAGTTTTGCTTTAGCAAATTCAAAGCCAATGTAAGGAGATATGGCATCGTTGTAACGATACCATGCTCCTAGGTAAAAAATTGAAGCTTTTGTATCGTCTTCATGATAAGGGTTTAATACAAAACCAGCGGCACCGCCTACCAATACTTCGTAAGCTTTTCCTTGTTGTTGATACGCACCACTTGCATATATTACCATGTTGTCATTCATTTCAAAAGAACCACCAAGTGTAGCCGTGAATCTTGAGTGCAATTTATAATTGTCGCCCAAAAATGTTTCAACTGGCTGTGTAATGTGGTAATAAGAAAGCCCAGCATACATTGTAGTATGATCGCTCACGTAGCCCGAATACATTATTCCTGCATTAAAATCTGGGTAGGGATCCATTGGCTGAATATTTTCACCACTTAGATAAATTGTTTGGCCTGTAATAGGATCAAACATACTTTCAAATTTCAGCTTTTGTTGATCTACACTTTTTTGAACCAAATACCCTTGCACACCTATAGAAAGTGTTTGTGGTCTGTCGGGGTCGCTGCTCAAATGTTTGTGATACGCCAATGAAAGACCAGCAGTCACATTTTGAAATGCACCTTCTCCAGATTTGTCATACAAACCAAGAATACCAATTCCTAATGCATCGCCGTTATTAAATTTATCTTTCAGCAAAGACATATCATACGATACAGTAGCTGTGGTATAGGGGTTACTATTTATTGATCCCCACTGATCGCGATAATTGGCTGATACGCGCCAATCACAATTAAGCAATCCTGTATTAGCAGGATTCATGGTCAGTGGCGATGAGTAGTACTGTGTAAAATGCACGTCCTGACCCATGGCCTGAAAAGAAAGGAAAATGTAAAGTGTAAAAATTATTTTTCTCATGTTTAAAAATTTTAATGTTCGTTTAGGATGTTATAATATCTTGGATAAAAATTTCGTTGGTTAAAGATAATTTGAGTTTTTGAAATAAAAAAATATTGTTAATAATTTAGACGGTGAAATTTTGTAAAAGGTTGGTAAGAAATCAATCCACAAAACGCGGGTCCGTTTCCATTACATGTCCACAATTAGTACACGTGCGCAAAGCTTCGCTGGCATAAAACTCTCTGAAACGTGGTTGAAAATCATTTTCGATATCTTTTAATTCAAAAAAAGTTTCGTGAAGTTTGGTATTACAATTGTCGCAGAACCACATAAGGCCATCGGTAAAACCTTTGCCTTGGCGCACCCGCTCTATCACTAGGCCGATCGAATTTTCTTCGCGCACGGGGGAGTGTGGCGTTTTGGCTGGGTGCAAATACATATCACCGGGGCCCAACTTTAATTCTACTCGTTTACCATCCTGCTGCGTAATTACCGTAGCGTTTCCTTCCAATTGGTAAAAAAGTTCTTCGGTTTCATTATAATGATAATCTTTTCGGGCGTTGGGGCCACCTACAATCATTACAATAAAATCGCTGCCTTCGGGGTACAAACTTTTATTGGCCACGGGTGGTTTTAATAAATGTTTGTTTTCTTCTATCCATTTGTTGAGGTTAAATGGTTTTCTAATTTCCATAAATATTATTTTTTACTAAAATAATCATCTGCTGTTATAATTGCTAAATTTTGTCTAATAATTTAAAACGCGGCAGGCAAAATAATATGTAGTATGTAAATTTGCCCGCATTATGAGCGGATTGCTACGAATAATTGGGTATATAATATTGTTTTACTTTGTAATGAGAATTTTGAAAACAATTTTTGAACCAAAGAATACCAAAAATATATTGCGCCGAAAAGATAGCCCGCCACCAAAAGAAGAATTTATAGAGTACGAAGAAGTTGATGAGCGTTAGCTTTTTGGCTTAAAAACATCTTTCTCCATCGTCATGCCATCGGCCATGTGTATTGTTTGAATATCCAATTTTTTTGCGGCGGCTATGTGTTGCAAACTATCATCTATAAATAATGTATGCTCGGGCTTGAGGTTGTTTTGCTGAAGTATCATTTCAAAAGCTTCGGCATTTGGTTTGCGCAGGCCAATCCTGTGCGACAGATAAACTTTATTAAAAAAGAAGTTTAGGTTTTCGTAGCCGCAGGTTTCTTTTACGATGAGGTTGTATTCTTTTTCGTGAATAATGTTGGTATTGCTGAGCAAAAACAAATCATAATCTAACTGTAATTGTTGCAAAATTTGTAACCTGCGAATGGGAATATCTAGCAGCAGGGCATTCCACGCATCGATTATTTGTTGGGCGGTGGTGCCGGTGTGGCATAATGTTTTGGCATAGGCTACAAATTCATAATCACTTACTTTTCCTGTTTCAAAATCATCCATAAAAGTGGATTGTTTTTGTTTGGAAAAATGACTGGCAAAATCATGCACCCCCAATGTTTCAAAAGCATCAATCGTAAGTTGATAATCGATATCTAGTATTACGTTGCCGAGGTCGAAAATTATGTGGCGTACATTTTCTTTCATAAAAAATAATTACTGCAATATTATGTGTTGCCAATTTCTTTTGCCACTTTTCTTTATGGTCCTTTTTTTTTACGGCATGATTATAATGTAAAAAAAAGAGGTGGAGGTGGTGTTTGGGGTGGAGGGGTGAGGAAAGAAAAAGGTTGCGCTAGGGATTGGGGTATATTTGACATTCAAAATTGTGAACTATGTCTTATGAAATAACCACCTTTTTCGAAATTAAAGATAGAGGAGACTTTATTCGAGTTGAAGTTTTAGGACTAAGCTCTCCTCTTTCTATTAACGATAGTGACCCACGGTGGATTAATGCACATGTATTTTTTAGTTTGGGTGCTTTTAAAGGAGACTTTACTGCCGAAGTGACTAGTACAGATTTTCAACCATTTAAAGAACAGTTATCCGCTTTATATGCTAGCCTTAAAGGACAGGCTTTATTCAATACTCTCGAAGGGCAAATTGAAATAAAAGTTAATGGAGATGGGCTAGGGCATTTAGAAATAATTTGCATTCTTCAAGACAAATGTGGAATTAGTAACACTTTAGAAGCCATTTTTGAAACAGACCAAACTCAACTACCCAACCTAATAAAGCAACTTGAAAATATTACTGCTACTTTTTGTCGTAATAAAAAATAATTATTCAAACTTTACTCCCACTCCTCATCAAAAATCTCGTCATAAGCCATCCGCAATTCGCTTTCGGCGTGTTTGTCTTTTAGGGCTTGGCTAACGGCAATGCCTTTTGCAAAAACAGCTTTGCTATCCATACCCGCATTTGCCAAGGCTAAACCTAAGTGATAATACGTGCCAACATAGTTTTCATCAATGGCTACAACTTTTTCAAAACAAGCGATGGCCTGCTCTACATCTCTTATTTTTATATATTCCAAGCCCATGGCGTGGAGCAAAAAACAATCGTCAGGTTGCACTGTTAGCATGGCTTCCAATTTCTCTAATCTACTTTCGCTTGCATTATTTATTTCTTGTTTGTTCATCCCTTATATTTGCACTCTAAATTTTAAAAATGAAGATATTAGTTTGTATAACTAAGACTCCGGATACGACGACAAAAGTACAGTTTACTGATAACAATACTAAGTTTGCCGAAGATGGAGTGCAGTGGATTATAAACCCTTATGATGAGTGGTATGCTTTGGTTAGAGCATTAGAATTAAAAGAAAGTGGCGCGGCTTCAGAGGTGCATTTAATCTCGGTAGGCGGCGCAGATGTAGAGCCAATCATGCGCAAAGCATTAGCCCTAGGCGGCGAGCAAGCCATCCGCGTTAATGCCGAAGGTGCCGATACCTATAACACAGCTGCCCAAATTGCAGAATATGCAAAAGCAAACAGCTACGATTTGGTACTAGCAGGTAAAGAAAGTATTGATTATAATAATGGTAGTGTACCAGCCATGGTTGCCGAATTTTTGGGCGCACAATTTGTACCCAACGCTACCAAGCTTGACCTTAACGGCAGCTCTTTAAACCTCGAAAGAGAAATAGACGGCGGTAAAGAAAGCTTGACGGTGGCTTTGCCAGCAGTCATTTCGTGCCAAAAAGGAATGGCCGAAGCGCGTATCCCAAACATGCGCGGCATTATGGCGGCTCGTACAAAACCGCTTACAGTAGTAGATGCCACAGCGGCAGAAAACTTGGTAGAGACAACATCGTATGAATTACCTCCGGCAAAAAGTGGCGTTCGTTTAATCGACGCCGACAACGTACAAGAATTAGTAGATTTATTACATAACGAAGCAAAAGTGATATAAGAAATGGTATTAGTATTCGCAGAACAACAAAACGGAAAATTTAAGAAAGCAACCTTTGAAGCTATAAGCTATGGCGCGCAATTAGCATCTAAGCAAGATACTGAATGTGCTGCGGTGGTGTTAGGTTTAGTCGATAATCCTTCACAATTGGCTACCTATGGTGCTGAAAAAATCATGCACGCGGGTGTGGCCGAGCTAAATAATTTTAACTCAAAAAACTATACCGACGCTATCGCAAAAGCAATAGAAACTAGCGGAGCAAACACGATCATTTTTAGCGATAATGTAACGGCGCGTGGTATTGCACCGCGTCTATCAGTACGATTAAAAGCAGGCATGGTGAGCGGCGCAATTGCGCTTCCTGCTGATGATGGGGCTATTAAAAAAAGTGTATTTAGTGGCAAAGCATTTGCACACGTAAATATCAAAACGGATAAAAAAATAATTTGTGTAACGCCTAATTCTGTAGGTATAGTTGAAAATCAAAAAGCTGGCTTGGTTGAAAATTTAGAAGTTTCGGTAAGCGATAATTCTATCTCAAACCAAACTTTAAATACGGTAAGCGGCGATACTATTCCTTTGGGCGAAGCCGAATTAGTAGTAAGCGGAGGTCGCGGTTTAAAAGGTCCAGAAAACTGGGGCATCCTCGAAGATTTGGCTAGTTCTATTGGCGCAACGTTGGCGTGTAGCCGTCCAGTAGCTGATAGCGATTGGCGTCCGCACCACGAGCATGTTGGCCAGACGGGTGGTACCATTCGTCCGAATTTATATATCGCCGTTGGTATTAGCGGGGCGATTCAACATTTGGCGGGCGTTAATAGCTCAAAAACAATTGTGGTCATTAATAAAGATCCGGAAGCGCCTTTCTTCAAAGCGGCTGATTACGGCATTGTTGGTGACGCTTTTGAAATAGTGCCAAAATTGACCGCCGCACTCAAAGAATTTAAAACTTCTCAATCTAACTAAGTTTCTATAAACAGTTTTTAGCATAAAAAATGAGTGGATATAAAATAGAGGTAGAGATAGTCGCGTTGACGAATAGTATTAGCGGCTCTCACTCCTACGCAGTGGTTATTGGCGAGGTAAATGGCGTGCGCCGTATTCCCATCATCATTGGTCATACCGAGGCGCAGGCAATTGCTGTCAGTTTAGAAAATGTAAAAAATGCCCGCCCCCTTACGCATGATATGCTCAAAAGTTTGATGGACACGTTTGCTATCGAGCTAAAAGAAGTCATCATTTATAAACTAAAAGAAGGTATTTTTTATTCAAAATTAATTTGCAGTTCACCAACGGGTGATAAAGAAATTGACTCGCGCACATCAGATGCCTTGGCAATGGCTAGCCGTTTTAATGCACCTATTTTTACATACGAAAGCATTCTAAGCAATGCGGGATATGTAGATAAAAATAAGGAAGAAGAAGCGGAGGCAGATTTTGAGCCTGTATCATCAGCCCAACCTAAAAGTGGAGCTGTAAATAAATTGCAAGATATGAGCCCCGAGGAGCTGAACGAGATGTTGAAAGAAGCTGTTGAAAATGAAGATTATATCAAAGCCGCCGAAATTCGAGATGAGCTGAACCGACGAGAAGAATCTTAGCCCTATTTGTAGAAATCAAAATTTTTAACCTCGATATTATCGGGGTTTTTATTTTAGAGAAGTAATCCAATCCACTTTTTGAACATAGTTCGCAGAAGTGATCAAAAAATTTATCTCAAGAAAATAAAACCTGTTGTAAACAAAAATATTCTGACTTGACGAATGAAATAATTTAAGGACAATAAATATATCACGTCTCAAAGAAAATACAATAGTGACAATCTATAAAATCCTTTTAAAGCCCCTAACCTCCAATTATTATCTGCGGGAACAACCCAAGCAACACAACCAAAACCGCATTGAAAACAAGCAGAAATTTTTCTCCAGCACTAGTTTCAAATTCAACGGGCGTATCATTTTCTTGGAAATACATAGCGCGGATAACTCTAAAATAATAGTACACACTTACCGCTGCCATGAGCACAGCAAAAACGATAATGCCAATCCAAAGACCTTGTTGCATTGCGGCTGTTAAAATAAAATACTTGGCAAAAAATCCAGACGTGACAGGAATACCCGCCAGCGATAATAAACAAACCGTGGCTGTACCTGCATAAAGCGGGTGCGATTTTCCTAAACCACGGAAGCCGTCGTAGGTATAATCTTTTAATTTTATTAAAACGGCAAATACACCCAAGCTAGCCAATGTGTAAGAAACTGCGTAATAAATAATTGAGCTCTCGGCCATATCATTAATGGCAAAAACGGCAAATAACATAAAGCCCGCCTGCGCAATACTTGAGTACGCGAGCATTCTTTTTACACTTTGCTGATACACCGCCGTTACATTTCCTATGAGTAATGTTACGCATATAATTATAGCAATCGCCAATTGCCATGTTTGGCTGATTTGCCCAAAAGCTGAATGGAACAAATTTATAAAACCTACAAAGGCACCCACTTTTACAATCGTAGCCATGAAGGGTGTAATAGCCGTAGGCGTACCATCATACACATCTGCCGTCCACCAGTGCATGGGTGCGGCACTCACTTTAAAACCAAAAGCCACGACCATCATCATTACACCTACCATTGGCAATGCCGATACTTCACCTTGAAAAGTAGCCGCAATTTCGGGAATACTGAATGAACCAACGGCACCATAAATAAGTGTAATACCCATTAGCAAAATCCCCGTGCTAAAAGCTCCCATCAAGAAATATTTCAGGCTCGCTTCGTTGCTTTTAATATTGTCTTTGTCGCTACCAGCCAAAATATATTGTGGAATAGAAAGCACCTCAATACCAATAAATAAAATCAGCAGGTGATTGTAAGTACTTAGCATAAACACACCTACCATGATAAATAACATCAACGCAAAATACTCGGCATCATTTTTGCCCACGCGTGCAATATGTTTATTGAAAATAAGAAGGTAAATAAACCCACATACCGAAATTAAAAAGTTGAACCAACTGCCACGCGCAGTCACGCTTATCATATCATTAAAAAAACGTTGAGGCTCTCCAGAAAAAGTATTGGCAATGGCAATATTGTAGGCATCATAAAAAGTTGTACCTACCAAAATGGCAAAACAAAACACCCCCACTGTCCGTACAACTTTTGATTGTTTGGATATTAACCCAACAAACATCATCACTACACCGAGTATGGCAGCTACTACTATTCCACTCATTATGATGCAATATTAAAAAGGTTAAAAATAAGATTGGGGTAAAAACCAATCACTAATATCAAAGCCACAACAACCGAAATTGCAAGTGTTTCATTCCAAGTTAAATCATTGAACGCAGCATTCTTTTTTTCATCAGCAGGACCAAATGCTACTTGCTGTATCATTCGCAATGTATAAATTGCGCCAAAAATAATACTCAAGCCAGCAAAAATTGTAAGCCCAATTGCAAAGCGCGAGCCGCTCGTAAATATTGAAGTAAACATCATAAACTCAGCTGGGAACGCATTTGTCAAAGGCAACGAAATATTGGCGAAGGAAATAATAACTAAAGCCGTTGCAAACACTGGTGCCACTTTTGCAATGCCGCCCATCTCGCGCAAATCTTGCGTACCAAATCGTTTTTCTACTACATAAACTAGCAACCACAAACCAAGAATATTGATACCATGATTGAACATTTGCATCACCACGGCTTGTCCGCCAAGGTACATTTCGCCGTGGCTGGATAAGCTAAAAAGTGCAGCGCACATCAGCCCAACGTGCGCAATGGAGGAATACGCCACCAAGCGTTTTATATTCGTTTGTACCAAAGCCATAGCGCTTGCATATACAATGCTTATTACGCTCAATATCATCACGGCATCTTTCCACATTGCAGTGCCTTCAATAAGAACAGGCATCAGCCAAGTCATAATAGCGAATAATCCCATTTTCACCATCAATGCACTAAGTATAATTGTAACCGGCGTGGCCGATTGTTGATACGTATCAGGCTGCCAAGTATGAAAAGGAAAGATGGGCATTTTGATCGCAAAAGCAATAAAAAACATGGCAAACAAAACTTTTTGCTCTAACGCTGATAGACTACTACCTGTTGCCATAAATATTTCGGAAGCAAAGTTTTGGGTAACGCCTTGTTGATGAATATAAATAATACCAACCAACATCAGCAAGCTACCAATAAACGTATAAATGAAAAATTTAAAACTTGCCCGAACCCGATTTTCGCCGCCATACATGGAGCACAAAAAGTAAACTGGTATTAAAGCCAACTCCCAAAATGTATAAAACAAGAACGCATCGTCAGCCAAAAATACACCAAGCAAACCTGCCTGGCTCAATAACATCAATCCGTAAAAACGTCCTGGGTTATCTATGGTTTTTGCTTCTACAAAAATGAAACTAAGTAAAAAAACCAAACCCGTAAGCAAGCACATCAAGAATGCTACGGGGTGATACGCCAAATTAAAATTGGCACCAATTGTAGAAATCCATACCGCTTTGAACAATAAAAAGCCGCCTACTAATTTGGTATAAGCTATCAAAGAAAGCAAAACCGTGATTGCACTAAAAGCCACGCCTACAAACCATGCAGAAATATTTTTGAGCAAAAAACTAATGACCGCGCCAACAATAGGCAACAATAATAATATGACTAAAAGTGCACCGCTATCCATTCGTAAATAATTGAATAATGAACAATAATATCATTCCCAATACCATCAAGAAAAGATACACCCCCACCGAACCATTTTGTAACAAACGCAATTTAGAGCCTGCAAAATGTAAAAATTTTCCAATGCCATTTACGCCGCCGTCAATGGTTTTGTTTTCAATATTTTTTTCTGCCCAAGCACTCATTTTCATAAATGGTTTCTGAAAAGCATTTTCATACGCTTCATCAAAATACCATTTGTTCTCTAAAAATTTTGCTACGCCTTTCGT
>JBBSPP010000077.1:0-9425 GCA_038258625.1 Chitinophagales bacterium | reverse complement strand
TTTACTACATCGGCGGCATAACCCTTTCCTATTGCAGCAAAACTTATTTTCATATCCGCCTGGGTAAACGAAATTGTACGTTCTTTTTCATTTAAAACTATTTTTTCAAAACCTACTGTGTCCAACGTTTTTCGAATATTTTTTTTGGGCGGCATTTCAAATTGTTGGTTTTTAAAATTGTACAAATTCTTGAGAGGGGAAACACTTATATCAAAATCACCGTTGCATAATTGTGTCAACTGTTGGCAACGTTGTATCAAAAAAAAATATTCATCGGATAATTGAAATTCTTCGTTGGCGGCCAGCGCATTTATTTTTGAGGTAACTGAGTCGGGCAAAAATTCGGACAGCATTTTTTCTAACCGCTGAATTTCTTCTACGCCTTTTTGCAGAAAGTGCTGCGCTTCTTCTTCGTTATTACTTACGATGCCTAGCGTAAAAGCGGAGCCCATGAGTCGTTCGTTTCGGGTAAATTCGGTCACACTATTTTGGGCTGCTGAGGCTTTCTAATTTTTCCATAATCTGCAATTGAAAAACAGTAGGGTCGTTGCCCGCTATTTTTATTTTTTTGTAAAAAATAGTGTCCGCACGCGCAAGTAGCACCGTAGGATATGTGCCCCCAAAATTATATTGCTCCGCTATTTTTTGATTCAATACTTTTTCTTGAGCCGATTGTTTGGTGCGCTGCGGAAAATCAACCCGTAAAATTTCAATATTATTTTCCTGTAGCGTTTCTAATAATGCAGCATCGTCCAAAATATTTTTTTCCAATTGCTGGCATTTTACGCACCAGTCCGAACCTGTAAAAACGATAAGCTGAAATATAGGTATTGGGACTTCGGGCTGCTGAAAAGCCGAAATAGAAATCCAAACTATAAGTAGCGACAAGAATATTTTCATTTATTTAAAAAGATAATTTTGGTCTGATGCCAACAAAAATAAACCGCCACGAGCAGTCGATAAAATTAATTTGTTTTTTTGGCAATCTGAAAACATAAGAACCTCAGAGAAAAAACTTTTTTATTGGGTTGGTATAACTTTGCGAATTCTTAGCTTTTAAAATAATAATTATGTCCACAACCCGACCAATAAAATCCAACGAAAAAACACTAATAGAACATTTGCTAAAAATGGCAAATGCAGAGCAATTAATACCTAAAATTCCTGCGGAGGTGAGCCCGTATAATTTGCAACAACCCGAAAGTATAAATTTATCGGGCACCGATGCGGAGGATTATGCCGACGATATTATTACGGTAGAATATACGGATGCAGACCGCGTACGGATAATTATTTCGCTCACCAAAAATGCAAACGGTGATCTTCTCGATATGGATTTTTGGAAAGAGGATTTTGCAGATTTAGTAACGTATCCAACAGTGGATAAACTAATTTTTATAAAGTAGCGCACGCTCAAAAAAAAGTCGCCCTTACAAAATTGTAAGGACGACCGTTGCAACACTTTTATTGCTGTAATTATTTCACCGTTATTTTTCGTACAAATTTCGCATTGTCTGTAGTGAAACGCATGAGGTAAACACCTGCTGCCAAATCGCTCACATCCATGGTAAAATGCTGCTGACCGCTTACATGGCCATATTTTTCGGTACGAAGAACTGAGCCCGTCAGATTCACAATTTCTACATCAACGTTTGTAGTTTGTTTGGCTACAAAATCAATATTTAGCTCGCCCGAAGTTGGGTTGGGGTAAATGCCAACCTCATCAATATCAGCCAATGCTTCTATGCCCAAGGGTGTTTTCTTGGGTACAAATCGTACAAAATAATCTTCGGTTTCGCCTGATACATAAGGCCCTACCCCTGTTGAAGATGCGCTATTTATGCTCAAATCATCATTCAGCACTACACGCAACACGAGTGGCGTGTTTTGCACGGCGGTGGCAGGGATGGCAATATTGCCAAATAAAAATCCGCCATTGGCCGCTGTAGATACGCCGCTGTAAACTAGCTCAGTAACTGGATCAAACAATTGATTATTATCAAAATCAATAAAAACCGAAACCTGCGCATCATTGTGAATAGGTGATTTTATTATATGGAAAACCGACACTTTATAATTTGTATCAACTTTCAATTTCAAATCGCCCGCCGTGGTACGGTTGGTATAATATTTATAAGATGCAAAATTATTAAGGTGCGGCCCACCCGTAGAGAATGTATAAATATTAGTATTGGTTGGCGGTGGCTCGCTCATGATAAAAGCACCAATATCGCTGATATCGCCAGGGCCAGTGCTAGCACTTACACTTATACAGTTAGACGGCGGCAACACCCGCACCCGCACCACATTAGAGAATGATACTGACGAACCTTGACAAGTAACTCGGTACCGATACCACATACTTTGGTTCACGGTACGCAACAAAGTATCTACAGCGCCACCCACAATATCAGAGAATGTAATACCGTCGGTAGATTGTTGCCACGAAAACGTAAGATTGGCAAAAAACCGATCATGCGTATTATTAATTATTCGTACCTGATTATTGGGACAAGTAGTGGTGTCATCAATAATTGATATACCAGCACTTGGTGGCTGATTGCAGGGCAGTCGTTGTAAGTTAATTACATAATCTTCTACCTCACCACGGCTAATTGTGCCGCAGGGCAACACAGTATTTTGATTGCCACCTTCTTGCAATATTACGCGCATACCCGTTAGCCCAAAATTGCTAATACTGGGCACCTTGAAACTATCCAGGCGTATATAATTACCAGCAGCATTTATTGCGCCTTGTAAAGCTACTTCGCTCGTTACATTATACACACCATCGCGATTATAATCAATATACACTTTAGCATAAGAAGCATTAAAGCTATTCACGAAAGAAATCCCTTTTACATTTAAATAATACGAAGAATCTTTGTACAAAATAGGAGGTGTAATACTTGGGAAAAATTGGGAATACAAATTAGTAGAAGTAAGATTGCTCAAAGTAGGTAGCCCATTACCATTATTTAATAAAGTATCTCGGTTAGGCTTTTTAAGAATTTGAACATTGCCAATATTTTCGACAAACTGAATGTTGGCCGCTTTATCGCAATAGCAAATATAAAAAGGCAATAAATCAATATAACGACAAGCGGTGGTATCAACCAAACCACTGCCTGTGCAGGTTACTCTGCAACGATAATACTTTGGTTTAGTAAGCGTAACCGACAAATTGGGGCCCGCGCTACCTTGCTCAAAACCCCAAGGTCCATTACACGAAGATGCCGTATCCCACTGATAGGTCAAATTTCCAGACACAGTATTGCCTACCAAACTTAGCAATATTGCCTTATTTGGACAGGCGGTAACACTATCAATCATTCCTGCTACAGGTTGCCCAAAACAAGGGGGAATTACTTTTATATTATCAATACCGATATCCGAGGCGGCTACAAAATTCGAACCTCCAAAAGCAAGAAATCGAATTCGCGTTTGAGCATTCGTTGAAGGAATAGCAACACTTAAGGGTTGCCAATCACCGTTTGGTTGACTACCACCTTGTGAACCAACACTTATGAAAGGCCCGCCAGCAATAGAATATTGCACTGTAAGATTATCACTACCACCTGAAACATTATTATTCTTATAATCATAACTGAGCGTTTTACTACCAGGCCCAGAACAATCTACATACCAATCAAATCCAACACCACTATTTAGAGAGAAGAAACTATGAAACCGCGCTGAGTGATTACCCGTAGTCGAAGGTGGATTATATAATCCCCCACCAGCACTACCCCAATTAGCGGATACCCCATCGTCCTCTCTACGCCATGATTCGTTACCATTCACGGGCGAATTAGACCAATGAAAATCACTAGGCACTTCATTTATATCGCAATAGCTAGTCCAACTTTCAAAATCTTGGGAGTATGGCAATGTTGCATAGCTTGGTGGTGCAACCGTTACAATATTAATAGCCGAAGTATCTCTGTCACCACTAGTTGTGCACAAAAAGGTGAGGCGGTAACGCGTGGTAACCGATAAAGGCATTGTTTGATAATTTAAGCTTGTAGCACCTACAATATTCGTCCAAGTTGTAAATGGTGCAACTGACTGCTGCCATTGGTAAGTAATACCACTAGCCACCGTAGCATTAGGCGCCGAGAGCGACAAAAATTTACCAGGACATATGGTAGGGTTGGTTGGTGTAATAACACCCACATTCAGAGTGGTCATATTACAAGGAGCGGGAAGTGTAATGTGTATCCCAAAGTTGGCCTGCCCCACACCAGATGAAGTACCTATTGAGCTGGCAAATGCACCAAATATGCGCTGGTTGGGCGTATTCCCCGTTTTAGCTAAAAGAGCCCCGGCAGGCGCTACGCCATTATGTTTTACCTCCAAAACTAATGACTGCGTAGGATCATAAAAAAAGGCGTTCGTAAGTGGGATGGCAAACCAACCATTTGCAGCCGTAGTAATTGGGTACGATGCGGATTGAAGCAGGGTGGTCATACCCGTATTATACGTTAAGCCGCCAAACTGCTGTTGTGTGCCAACATTTTGCGATAACGATACCGTAAAATTATTGTAAGTAGCCGCAGACGAATTGGTGGCACGCAAATAGATTGTATCAATTAATCCTAATGGTGCGGTAGCACCGCCCAAAATTCCCATACTATTAAATACGCCAGGCCCATATATCCATTGTGCTTTGTTATTTGCATTGGAGTTGAGGGGTTCTGGAATGCTGCCACTATTCCCGTTATTGTTGAAATAAGGAGGAACAACAGCCTGCCCAAAAGATGCTGTAGCAAATAATGATAGCAGCCCGAATGTAAAAATGGTCTTCTTGCCGAAGATGGTAAACATGTTTTTCATATCAAATTTTTTATTAATAAAAATCAAAAACAACTTCTTTTGTAATAATAATAGGATTTTTTTCGATGGTATTAAAAAAATACAATCACGAGTAAATATAAATAAAAAAGTGCAATTGAATTAATACCATAGATATTTATTTATCGTTGCCCATTTTTTTACAAAACAAATACGGTAAAAAATAATAAACACAAAAAATATTTAGTGGATTTTTACTCGATAAAGGAACATTTATACGTCAATCAAGCATCAAAAAAAAAATCCCGCCGATTGGCGGGACGTATTTTTTTTAAACTAAAAATTTATTTGTTCAGATAAAAATGTTTTTTTTAATTTTTATAAATTTACTCTTCTCCTTCAATGATAACATCAATCTCAAATTGATTATCCTCACCTAGGTTAAGTGTTATTTTGTGCTCGCCTACCTCTTTCATATCATCAGAAAGTTCAATACGCTTGCGGTCAATTTCATAGCCTTTTTGCTCTTTGATAGCGCGCGCAACTTGTATGGTAGTAATGGAACCAAAAATTTTGCCCGAAGTACCCGTTTTCGCCAATAGTTTTAATGGAGATTCCATTAATTTTTCTTTCACGATTTTGATTTCCTTCAGCATTTCTGCTTCTTTTTTTGCTTGTGCTTTTTGGCGTTGCGTAGCCACATTCATATTTTGTGGAGAAGCTTCTAAGGCCATTTTATTGGGCAACAAAAAATTGCGTGCATAGCCAGGTTTAACATCCACTACCTCGTTTTTGGCACCTAAGTTATCTATATCTTGTGTTAGTATTACTTGCATGGTCGTTTATTTTAAAAGGTCAGTTACGTAAGGCAATATAGCCATTTGGCGTGCTTTTTTGATGGCTTCGCCAACTTTGCGTTGGTATTTAAGTGAGTTGCCAGTTATACGGCGGGGCAACATTTTGCCTTGCTCGTTCAAAAATCGTTTCAAAAATTCAGGATCTTTATAATCAATATACTTGATGCCCATTTTTTTGAATCGGCAGTATTTTTTCGGACGTTTTTGAACACGCTGGGTGTTTAAATATTTTATATCTGATTTTGCCATGATTTATGCTTCTTGGTTTTCGTTAGGAGTTTCTTTTGATGCTTCGTTGGGCGTTTCGGTGGGTAGTTTTTCTTCCATCACCTTTTCGGGTTGGTGTATTTCTTTGGGTTGGCTATTGCCACCACCGCGTTTTTTGGTATTGTAAGCCACCGCATGCTTATCAAGTGCCGTTATCATTTGGCGCATTACCGCATCCGTACGATTCATTTGAACCAATATTTTTTCGTTCAAATCTGTTTCGGCAGTAAACTCAAGCACGTAATAAAGCGCTGTTGTTTTCTTTTGAATTGGGTAGGCCAATTGGCGCAAGCCCCAAAAGTTTTCTGATTCAATTTTACCAGAATTTTCTTCGATAAACGTAGTAATACGCTTCGCTTCAACTTTATACTCGTCTTGCGAGAGTATGGGTGTGAAAATCACCATCATTTCATAATTTTTCATATATAATTTTATTTGTCCCTTAAAAGCTGTTATAATTGGTTCCTAACAAGTAATGAGCTAGGAGCTTCCAAAAGGAGCGCAAATGTAGGCTATTTTTGTTCTCGAAGGCAGAAAACACTCCGCCTTTTTTACGATTTTTTAAAAAAAAATCCTTCCCATTCAGGAAGGATTTTTTTAATAATTGTTTTTTGCTAAAGCTTATTGAGCAACTTCTTCAGTTACTTCTTCAGTAGTTTGAGCAGCTTCGTCAACAGCTTCACTAGCAGCATCAACAGCTTCTCCAGCAGCATCAGCAGCTTCGTTAGCAGCTTCTTCAGCTTGCATTGCAGCATCTTCAGCCATTTCTGCAGAAGTTTCTGTAGTTTCAGCAGCATCGTTTTCAGTAGCTGTTTCGCATGATGCGAATACACCTAGGGCTAGAGCAAAAATTGAAATCTTAAGTAAATTTTTCATTTGTATTTGTTTTAATAATTAATGTATGCCTATTTATTCCTACATGTTAAAAAAGGTAACCCACTTTTAAAATTTATTTTTTTATTTTTTTATAAAATAGCCGTAAGTACCTAATAATAGTAGGTTCTAACTATTTTATTTATTTTTAAAAAAAAATAAAATCAAAGAAAAAATGCAACCCAAAAAAAAACACCAACATAAGTTGGCGTCTTTTTTTAAAGTTAGTTTGAATAAAAACTATTCTGCTGGAGTTTCTTCAGCTGGAGTTTCCATTTCTACTACAGCGGTGTCAGTTACTGGAGCTTCTTCCATAACTGGTTCTTCCATTACTGGCTCTTCCATTGTAGTTTCTTCTGTAGTATCAGCATCTACGTTAGTTTCAGTGTTTTCACATGAAGCGAAAAGGCCTAGAGCTAAAGCGAAGATTGAGATTTTTACTAAATTTTTCATGTTTGTGTTTTTTAATGTTTGTTATATATCACATTGATTACCTTATGTGAAAAAAGGTAACCCATCTTATAAAAAAGATTTTGAACTATTTTTTCCTTGCCATAAAAAAAAATAACGCCAACTAGTGTTGGCGCTATTTTTGTACCCCTCTAAACTATAATTAATCCCTAGGCCAAAAGTAAATACAAGCCTCACCATATATTTATACAATTATAGCTGATGGTTTTTAAATTTCAACTTTTACTTATTGATGTATATAATTAATATTACCCACGGGTTACCTTTCCTCCTTTTTTGGGATTAATGAATACGGAACAAGCTTTTATAAAAGATAATGAACTATTGCAAGCCTTAGCAAGCGGCAGTACCAAAGCGTTTCAGGAGGTGTATGCAGATTGTTTTCCACTTGTAACGCGCAGCATACAAAACATGAGTGGGCAGCAAAGCGAGGCTGAGGATATTTTTCATGCGGCATTATTGGTTCTTTATTCAAAGGCTAAGGATGAAAATTTTAGGCTCACCTGCAAGCTTTCTACATTTTTGGTAGCTGTGGCGCGCCGCAAATGGCTAAAAGAACTAGAGCGTAAAAAAAGACTGACCGCCAAAGAACAAAACTACGCCCTACTCCACGCCAACAAAAAAGTGGAAGCCGGCGTAGATTGGGACAAAATAAATGAAAACGAAGAAAAAAGAAATAACCTACAAGCTGCCCTCAAAAACTTGGGTTCGCCCTGTAAGGAATTGATAGAGGCCTACTATATAAACGATTTGAGCATGAAAGACATTGCCGATAAATTTGACTATACCAATGCCAACAATGCCAAAACACAAAAGCACAAATGCCTGCAACGATTAAAAAAATTATTTTTTAAAGAACAATAACTGATCCATGAATAATATAGAAAAAATAGAGCAATACCTGCGCGGCGAGCTAAGCGGTGATGCCCTCACTACGTTTGAAAACCAACTTACCACCGACGCGCTTTTACAAAAAGAAATTGCTGACTACGAAGAAATTTTTGAAGCCCTGAAACTAGAGCAAGACAGTGCCTTCGTAGCCAAGCAGCTAGTGCTAGCCCGCGAGCAGGAAGACCGAACCACGCAGCATTTGTATACTTCGCTACGATCCTACGCCAGCAAATATTGGCAAACAGCCGCAATTGCTGCCAGCGTTGCATTTTTGGCCAGCACCATGACCTTTTATGTAGCCAAAAAATCATTTATTAAAGAGAATGACAGCCGCATTATACAACTGGTAAATAAAGACCTGCGCGCCATTAAAAAGCAACAAGTAGATATACGAAAAGACCTAAACGAAGTAAAAACAAACGTCGCGCCCGACTATCCGAGTAACTATACCGGTACCGGTTTTGCCCTTACAAACGATGGCTACGCCATTACCAACCTGCACGTAATAGCCGGCGGCACCAAGGTTTTTCTTTTTACAAAAGATGGCAAAACCTACAAATGCAACGTGGTACTCAAAGACGAAGTAAACGATATAGCCGTGCTAAAAGTGGTGAACGACAGCGTAACATTCTCAGCCAATGCACTGCCCTACCGCCTTACCAACAGCGCCCAGCTGGCCGAAAAAGTATTTTCGCTAGGTTATCCCAAAGACGAGGTAGTGTATAACGAAGGCTACGTAAGCAGCATGAACGGCAAAGACGGCGATAGTACCAAATACCAGCTAGAGCTACCCAGCAACCCCGGCGTAAGCGGCGCCCCAGTAATGAACGAAGCGGGCAATATCATAGGCATTATCAACAGTAAAGAGTCACAATCCAAAGGCATTACCTACGCCATAAAAACAGGCGTACTACAGCATTTGTTAGACTCGGTACAAAGTACCAACCCTATTTCCCTACCCAAAAACACGGCCTCCAACCGTGGCAATCGCAGTGCACAAATCAAAAAAATTCAGGACTTTATATTTTTGGTGAAAGTGTATAACTAGCGGTTTTACGATGTAATTAAATTTTAAAAGAAAAGAATCCAATCCCCAATTCGTACATTGCGAATTGGGGATTTTTTTTTTATGATCGGCCCAGTTGTACCGAGTCTATCTCCTGCCCTTGCTACGGCCTATATCTTTTTATAAAAAATAATAAGCATCTAAATATGCCATTATTATTATTTTTCTTATAGCTTTAGGGTTCATTTTAAAAAAATAAATTATGC
>JBBSPP010000076.1:0-9467 GCA_038258625.1 Chitinophagales bacterium | reverse complement strand
TTCCAGGTAAGCATTACGCGTAATTTTGAAGCACCCGAAGGCACGGTTATTATTTTATTATTAGTACCACTCGTAGTTATTGTATTGACTTCATAACGGTTTGTTTCTAGCGCTTTTGCAGCTTCCAGCGCATTTATTCTACCGTACCCGTAGCGATAATCTGGGCCAGCATTTCCTAAATCTTCGGCGGTATTTAATATTATATTTTTTATTAAAGATGATGGCGGCACGGCATTAGAATTTAGTTGTTTGTACCGTTGCACCAAAAGTGTGGCAGAGCCCGCTACACCCGGCGTGCTCATTGATGTACCCGAAATGGTAGCATACGTATTAGTGGGATAAGTAGATAATACATTAGACCCAAAAGCACTAATCTCTGGTTTTATACGACCATCTCGCACGGGGCCGCAACTGCTAAAACTTGCCAACCCATCAGTCGTGGAAAGCGCTGCCACCAAAATATTATTCTTAGCCGTTTTGCCCGAGCCAGTTATGGTGGACCAGCCGCCCGTGCAAGCCGTCTGCGAATTGCCCGCCGAGTGGCAATGAATATGTGTCGGACAATTATTTAAATTCCAATCGGTCTTTCTGCTGGTGCTGGAGTACGAAACGCCCGCACCCGTAACACCGCACGTTTGTGTGCTGCCATAGGAGTGGCTGCTTACCACTAATGTATTTGCCGGAATACCAGCCGCCATTTCTGTTTGAATGTTTCCATTAAAATTAGAAGAATACAATTTCGCATTCGGCGCCATGCCCCTAGCATCGGGGTTAAGGTTGCCGCGGGCGGTGATGGTACCGGCGCAGTGTGTGGAGTGGGTAGATGCACTGCTAGTTTCTACCAAGGTGATCCTGCCCGCTGGTAAAAAATCTATGTGCGAACCTACTTCGCCACCATCCCATATTCCTACGTTTACGCCATCACCTTTCAAATTTCGTACACCATCGTTTAGCTCATTTACCCGGTGCAAACTTCTGCCCAAGGTATTTTCCAATTTATTGGGCGCTTCAATATACTCCACCCATTGCACAAACGGCAGCGCGGCTAATTGTTGCACATTGGCCTCGGGTACGCGGATAGTAAACGTTTGAAACGCCGACAAATCTTCCAAAATTCTCGCATCAATAGTTGCTAGTGATGGAGCAATTTGAGCGGCGGCTAATTTTTGGTAGGTGATGATGGTTACATCCACCAATCCTTTTAGGGCCGTGGCATGGGCGGGTGCTTGCGCATCTGTAATTTCTTGCGCCATTTTATCTTTTGGTAAAAAATTAAATATTGCCCGAAATAAAGGCGATTGCACATCAGATAAATTTGTAGCCGCAGATACACTTGCGGTGTAGGCCATACTCGGAATGTATTCATGCAAGCTGATTCCTTTGGCGGCCAGGGCATCTTTTTGCTGCGGTGTAGGCAATTTTTTGAACTGAATAATTACGTAATGCGTTTCTTCAAAAATACTTTCTCTAAAAATATTGGAAGACTTGGTAAGCGATGCAATATTTTCTGTGGGGGTGAAGGTTCGTGATTTTAGCTGAATAGAATAATCTTGCGCGGAAATTATAAAGGGGAAGAATAACATCAGAAGCAAATTGAAAATGCGCTTCTTATTTTTTAGTAGCATTGATTTCATGGGTTAAAAAATTTTTGCTAAGGTATGCACATTTTACCCTACACCGAAAAACAGCCATTGTTCCAAACCAAAATTTGAACCAAACACTTTTACTTTGCCCTACTCAATTATGCGTATTTTATTTTTTGTTGCTTTGGTGCTGGCCCTAATTTTTTTCTATATAAAAATTTTCAGGAAACGAACATGGAAAACACCTACGGAAAAACTATCAGAGAGCCATCGAAAAATATTGGCACAATACGTAAATTTTTACAACCGCTTGGATGCCGAAAAGAAAACACAATTTGAATATTAGGTAAATGAGTTTTTGATCAATTATAAAATAACGCCCGTAAGCACCACCATTGGCGAAACCGAAAAAGTATTGATTGCCGCCAGCGGGGTGATTCCAATATTCAATTTCCCGGATTGGAAATACCAAAACCTGACGGAGATTTTGGTGTACTCCGATACATTCAATAAAGATTTTGAAGTAGAAGGCGAGCAGCGAAACGTACTGGGCATGGTAGGCACGGGCGTGTATAGCCACAAAATGTTGCTCTCCAAAAAATCAATCATCAACGGTTATGCTAGCAACCATGATGGGCACAATACGGCCATACACGAATTTGTACATTTAATAGATGGCGCTGATGGGAGCATTGACGGGGTGCCAAATTTTTTGCTAGAGCAGCCGGCCGTGATGCCGTGGTTGGATTTAATCAATAAAGAAATAAACAACATTCGCGAGCAAGACTCCGAACTGCGCACCTACGCCGCCACCAATAATTCGGAGTTTTTTGCCGTGGCGAGCGAGTATTTTTTTGAACGGCCAGATTTGTTGGAGGAGAGTCACCCGGAGTTATTTGCTTTGCTAGGTAAAATATTTAGTGCCAAAAAATAAATTGCAGGAATAGTATATTTTTTTTTTAAAAAAAAAAAAAAACCCCAGAAAAAAAATCGGCCATAAAAAACAAACCGTAATAACATATCTCCTAAATTACCATCACTGGACATCGTTGTATCTACCTAGTTGTCTATTGAACTAATAACCTTGTTGTGTAAATTTGATCGTCAGTAGTTGCTTTTATCAAATAAATACCTGCAACAATTTTTTGGATAGGATCAACTGCATATATATCACTACCATTTATACTTGCATCTATTACTTTCGAGAAAATTTCTCTGCCAAATATATCATACACAACAACTAATACTTCTAAACTATTATTATTAGGTATTTGCAAATTAAAGCCCGCACCATCATTTGGATTTGGATATACAGTAAACATAGAATTATTCATATCCTTACATTGTACAGCTACACTATTAGAATGGGTGGTTTTTCCATTAAGATTGGTATGTTTTAGACGGTAATATGATATTCCATCAAAAGGAGCATTGTCAACAGTTGAATAATTTAAAGTTTGTGAACTATTCCCTGCACCATCAACGATTTTCAATGTCTCAAAGTTTATGCCTTCTGTCGATTTTTCAACTGTAAAATAATCACTATTAATTTCTGAGGCAGTGGCCCAAGCAATATTCACTTTTCTGTTAACGCATTTTGCCTCAAAGTAAAGTAATTCTAAAGGTAATGGAGTATTACTAATATCACTTGTCCCTAGGTGAAAAGTGTTTAAAAGGTCTGCCGTAGAAAGGTCATTTCTGTTCACTTCAAAATCGGTATTGTCAGTTGTAGCGGCAGTATGGGTTCCTACTACACTAGATGCTAATGATAAATTTAAATCTGAGAGAGTAAACGGCCCGAAACCAGTTCCACCAAAACGCATAGAAATATTTGAGCCGCTAGACGCAAACCCATTGGCTGTTGATACATCCCAAGATGAAGTCGAGATGCCTTGTAAAACAGTGCCGCCCATCCAGGTAGAATCGATGTGAGATGCAGGAAGGGCACCAGAAGGATAAACAGGATTATGCAGCACGCTTATGGTTCCGCCAGTAGTTAGTGCAGCAGAATATCCATGCCATAATGGACGATAATCACCAGCGGAAGTGCCCATTGGGAAATGGCCGGTAGCCGAAGGTATTGTAATAGGTGCCACATTATCAACCCATCGTGTAAATGTGCCCCCATAGAGCCATCCCGCAGTATAATTGAGCGTTCCGGGCGCTACGGCTGACGATCCGAGTGTAAGCGTATATCCTGCAAGGTTGGTATTCCCCAACGTCATTGTTAGGTTGTTTTTTGCAGTAGCATCTATTCCGAAAGTAATTTGAGGCGCTGTTACGTTGGTATTATTGAGGGTAAGGTTATAAAATTCTATTGGGTTGGTACCACCAATCGTTGTGCTACCTGCACCATTAAAATTTACTGTACTGGTACCGCTAAGAAATGTTCCTGTATTTATAAAACTGCCTGCAATATTGTAAGTGCCATTGCCCTGGGTAGTGCCTGCATTATTAATAGTAGAAATATTCATAGTGCCTTCATTGGCAATGGTTGTGCCACTATCAATATTGAGGCTATCCATTTCAACTATTGTACCCTCTGCAATCGATACAAAAACGCCATCATAAGAAATAACTTGTGCCTTGATTTCCTGTTTTGGTAGTAAAAAAACGGTATAGAAAATTAAAAACACACTTTTCATGAAATGGTTGGCACTTCCTATTACTTTTATTTTAATTGACATTTTCCTTTCTATTTAAACTTGAAATTTCTAAGTGAGTATTGATTTTATTTGAACGCTGTTAATTGACATCGGTAAGCGATAATATTCTTTTACCAATAACTATTTGACCAACGTTAGGATTCTGTGCATCCATCTTCCATCTTACTTCAATAGTTTCTCCAGTCTGCACGGTGGCAATACCTTGTAAAGAAATGACCGATGAATTGGTAAATGTTCTGTCGGAATTAGGAATTAATACACCATTTTGATAAAGACTAAAAGTAGCTTCATGATAAATTGGTGTAACCACAGTGGATGCCCCTGCTGGAAATATTGTTCCATTCACAACGCAGCCTGCGGCTTCAAAACCTGTAATAGCACCCAAATCAGTCCCAATATCCCCCGTATAAGTTGACGCTCCGGTATTAGCCACCGCACCACTACTTGTAAACATTATGAAAGGAGTTAACGATCTAAAATTAATAGGAGAAGAACCACTGGGTAGAGACAGCGTTCCTGGCCCACAAGCAATTGCACCTGATGTAGTTAATAACCTTCCCGTTACTGTACAACCTGCGCCTGCGGCAACCGCTGCGGCAGAGAATAATGTACCCTGAATAGTAGTATTAGCACCCAAACCAATTGCTCCTTGAGCTACCCAAAAAATATTTTTTGCCATCGTTCCGTTTGCCAATACAACGTTTACTCCAGCCCCTGTGTTAAAAGCTCCTGTGGCTCTGATTACAAATAGCGCGTTGGTATCGCCACCACCATCTAAAGTAAGCGTGCCAGCAATTGAGGCGGCGCCCGCTATATCATAAACCCCAGGCGGAAGAACTTCTGAACTCCCAAATACAAGAGGATGTGTAGAGTTTGTTACGGGTATTGCCATTATATCAGTATAAACCAAATTTAAATCTGCTACTGCTGTTGCAGTGCTAAAACCCGTTGTATCATTAGCTACAGCTATAGTACCCTGACCATTAAAATGAACTATATAAGTGCCTGCCCCAGGGGTCAGTGTCATGCCGGCTACCACTGTATCTGTTATCGAAACAGTAGTATCCAATGTACCAGCATCCGTTGAGCGGAGGCCCGTGGCTGCACCCGACCTCAAAATATCCCAACCACTACCGTCATAAAAATTGAAATGCTGCGTGGTGGTATTGTAAATCATTAAACCATCAGCAGGCAAATTAATAGCATCTCTTTGAGCGGTTGTCATTCTGGGTATAAGTAATCCCTTGGTGGTCGTCCTTATTTCGAGGATGGATGAAGAATCAGGAGTAATAGCACTGCTGCTTATACCCATTGACTGCGCCTGTACAGTATCATGGCTAAAGATTAATGTTAGCAACAGTAGTAATGGTGCCAAAAGATTTTTAAAATTACTTTTTAACGCATTTTCTTTTTTACCATCTACATTGAAGGAGGGTGTTTTTTTCATGTGTTCTTTATTTAAGTGAGAATGTTGTGTGAGCTACTGCCTGTTAAGTCGCCAATAAGATTGCGCTTAGGTGTGCTTTTAACTATAAGCCAATTATCGTGCCACGAAGTTGTTTTAATTATTTTAAGCACCCGTAAAAAATAAACCTTACAACATTCCGAATGTAATTAACCTACCACGGCGGGATTAAGGGGAGAATAAAGTTATACACTTTACTCAAAAAGAATTTTAATGCAAAAAAATTAAAGACATGAGTAGTGCATATTTTTAAAAAAATAAAAAAAAGCGCAGTAAAAAACTGCGGATTTACCCTTATAAACAA
The DNA here is from genome assembly GCA_038258625.1 of Chitinophagales bacterium. GTDB lineage: Bacteria > Bacteroidota > Bacteroidia > Chitinophagales > Chitinophagaceae > JAGNRR01. Next base: position 3,449 of record JBBSPP010000076.1, on the reverse strand, counting down.
TTCCTTATCAGCTAAACTATCTACACCCAGATGGGACCGGGTGCCGGCCTCGCGCAAAGCCAAGAAAAATAACACCACGCACCCGGTGGAGGAGGCCATACCACCCACTCACCACCTCAACAAAATAGCGCCCCGCACCCCATCCCGCCTCTTGGAAAAGCTAAAAATATGAGCTAGGAGGAGATAGCGGAGTGGGAGCGCTAAATTGGGTGAAAAAGGATCGTACATTCTGTGTCCCGATAGCTATCGGGAGGATTGACTACATAATAGAATAATATAACATGCTATATCCAAAATGCTTGTATGGCTATGTGTTGTTGGTTTGGGGTGGGGGTGGTTTTTTGAGGGGTTTTTGGGGGTATTCTATATATATTTGTGTTGGCTGTAACCTTAAAACAAAATTCAAACCCTTTACAAAAAAATATCATGAAGCATTTAGTCAAGAAATATGTAAGAGCTTTTGACATAGGACAAAAAGTAGTTGATGTACTCAATAATGCACCAGTTGATGAAACTAAAGTGGCAGAATTATCTCAGAATAATCTTGAAGGATATTATGGAATGTTACAATATGACGATGACCGACTTATTCAAACTTTTAAATATGTAAAAGACGATAAAACATTTCTAATTCCAGAACCAGACCCAATTGTTATTTATTTTGATACGGCTAGACTTTATCACAAAACAATAAACGAAAAAAAAATAAATTTATTTAAACAATTACATATTTCAAATAACATAGTTGCTGTAAATGGCGATTTCTATTGGTACTACTCAACAGTCTGTAATTATGTAATCTTTTTATTCTTAGCAGTAGAAGCCTTAATAAATAAGATAATTCCAATGGACTATGAATATAAAAAGCCCATTCAAGAAAAAAAAGTTGAAGTTTACAATAAGTTTCAAATCCAAAGGCATATAGAATTCATTGAAAAGATAAAAACTGTTTTGCCCGATGCACTCGGGAAAAATTTTGTAGTTAATCATACCCATAAGTTCGAAGATTTACGGAAACTGAAACGCTTCCGAGATGAAATTGTTCATACTAAATCACACGAAGCTAAAATGGTACAAAACTATTATGAAGATTTATATACCTTGAGTTTGGATTTTGATTTTGATCAAACTCTTAAGAGTGCTCAAGACTTTATAAATTTTTACCACCCAGACTTAATAGAAGAATGTAATTGCGGAAACGATGATTAGGCTACAGCTAACATCAGCTATAAAGAATACGGGCAACACAACAGCCGGATCCCCCCTGCGCAATCTTAAGGCGCAGGCTTGAGGGTTGCATCTTGCGCGGACATAAAACAATTGTTAGTTTTAATTTTATAAGGATATTTCATGATAAATTTAGAATGTAAAAGAGTGATTTTTTTTTCAGAACTTGATGAACTGGAATTTTTTGAAAGAATAAATAAAATACGTTGCATTCAGTCTTATGAAGGGATAAGCGATTCTATTTTTTTGAAAATAAAATCTAAAAATATCTCAGACCTTTGCTTAAGAGAATTAATATCCCTCTTCTACAGATATAAAATTAATATGCCACAGTTGGCGGCTTTTCTAAATGAAAAGAATAAGTCTTGGTTTTTGAATGAAAAAGCTTTTTGGTATCGGAAAACATTTAATAAAAAAAGAGATTAGAAAATAAAACCACCTAGCGCAATATTGAGGCGTGAGCCTTAGCGCCGCGTTCTTGTGATTTTTTACACTTTATGCCATCATGGCACAAAAATTTCTTTGGTATCTATTTTGATATAGTAGTATCAAATCACTAAAAAAAAATTATGAGCACAGGAAACATAAATGTATCAGTAGAAAATATCTTCCCCTTAATCAAAAAATTTTTATACTCAGACCATGAAATCTTTTTGCGAGAGCTAATCAGCAACGCCACCGATGCTACCACTAAGCTAAAACACTTGGTAGCGATTGGAGAAGCAAAAGTAGAATACGGCCATCCGCAGATAGAAGTAAAAATTGATAATGACAAAAAGACGCTTCATATCAAAGATCAGGGCTTGGGTATGACAGCCGAGGAAGTAGAAAAATATATTAATCAAATAGCATTTTCGGGCGCCGAAGAATTTTTGGAAAAGTATAATCCCGAAACGGCGGGAGATAAAAACAATATGGGCGTAATTGGTCATTTTGGGCTTGGGTTTTACTCTTCTTTTATGGTGGCCAATCAGGTAGAAATCATTACAAAATCATACAAAGACGAACCCGCCGCGCATTGGACTTGCGATGGTTCGCCAGAATATACCATAGTAGAAAGCGACAAAACGGATAGAGGAACAGAAATTATTTTGCATATTGCCGACGATTCAAAAGAGTTTTTGCAAGAGCATAAAATAAAAGAGTTGTTGAATAAATACAATCGCTTCAATCAAATCCCCATCAAGTTTGGCACCAACGAAATAAACGATCCAAGCTTTGAACCCAAAACAACAACCGACGCAGACGGTAAAGAAACCACTGAGCCACACAAGCAAATTGAGGTGGACAACATAATAAATAATACAAATCCTGCCTGGACAAAAGCCCCTTCGGATTTAAAGGATGAAGATTACGAAGCATTTTACAGAGAGTTGTACCCTATGCAGTTTGAAGATTCTCTCTTTCATATTCACCTAAATGTTGATTATCCGTTTAACCTCACGGGGATTTTATTTTTCCCAAAGCTGAAGCCAAATATGGAAATGCAAAAAGACCGTATTCAGCTTTATCAAAACCAAGTTTTTGTAACAGATAATGTAGAAGGCATTGTACCCGACTTTTTGCAAATGCTAAAAGGGGTGATTGATTCGCCCGATATTCCGTTGAATGTATCGCGCTCATATTTGCAAGCTGATGGTGCGGTGAAAAAAATTGCCGGTTACATCACCAAAAAAGTTGCTGATAAGCTTAGTGATATTTTCAAAAAGGAGCGCAAAGATTTTGAGCAAAAGTGGAACGAGATAAAAGTAATTATCGAGTACGGCATGTTGAGCGACGATAAGTTTTTTGATAAAGCAAAAGGCTTTGCGCTGTTCCCAACAGTGAATGATGAATATTTTACTTTGGAAGAATTGATAGCCAAAACAAAAGATTTTCAGACAGATAAAGATGGCAATCATGTAATATTATACACCGCCAACAAAGATGCGCAGCACGCTTTTATAGAAAGTGCCACCGCCAAAAATTATGAAGTGGTTTTGTTAGACACCATGATTTCGCCGCATCTAATTCAAAAATTAGAATCAGAAAATAGTGATGCTAAAATAAAATTCTCGCGCGTAGATGCCGATCATATTGATAATCTGATTAAAAAAGAAGAGTCAATAGAATCAAAATTATCTGCCGAAGACAAAGAAAAATTGACTCCAATTTTGGAAGCCGCTATAGGTAATGCTTCATACAGAGTGCAGCTAGAAACCATGGACGAAAATGCAGCGCCT
>JBBSPP010000075.1:0-9506 GCA_038258625.1 Chitinophagales bacterium | reverse complement strand
GTAATGCGTGGCGTAATGGAAGAAAAAACCAATCGGATTGCCGAGGTAATTATTAGCTCTGTGACCCCTTTTCAATTAATGATGGGTAAGATTATTGGCATTGGTTTGGTTGGGCTTACGCAGTTTTTTATATGGGGTATTTTGTTGTTTGGCCTTCAAGCAATTATGGGTGTGGTGCTAATGCCCGCGATGGCTGGCGGCATGACTGATGCCATGGCCACCAACCCCGAAATTGGAAAAGCGATGGCCGAGAATAATGAAATGGCCGATATTTTAAGTCAGGTAGCTGGGCAAAATTGGTTGCTCATAATTCCTGCATTTTTCATTTATTTTATGGGCGGTTACTTTTTGTATGCTGCACTTTTTGCCGCCGTAGGCAGTTTGGTAAACGAAGATCCACAAGATGCACAACAAATGACCTTGCCTATTACACTGCCCATCGTGTTAGCTTTTATCATACTCGCTACCTCGCTTGATGATCCAAATAGTGGCTTGGCCATCTTTGGCAGTATTTTTCCGCTTACCTCGCCTATTGTTATGCTCGGCCGAATTCCGTATGACCCACCGGCTTGGCAAATTGCGCTTTCCATGGTGTTGTTAATTCTGAGTTTTATTGGTACCACATGGCTCAGTGCAAAAATTTATCGCATTGGTATTTTGCTATATGGCAAAAAAGTAGGTTGGAAAGAAGTATTAAAATGGTTGCGTAAGGCTTAGGCTTTTTTAAGTTCTACAATTATCAGATTAATAAAAATCTTGCGCGTAAACCAAAAGCTCAGTAAGAAAAATGCTAGTACAAAAGCAATGACGGCTTTGGGTTTCCAACTTACTTTTTTTGTTATATATGGCTCTCCAGGGTAGTCCAATATTTGGAAAATTGGGCTTTCTGATAATAGTTTGAAGCGCGCATTTTGTAGTGCATTTACAGTTGTGGCGTAGATAGATTGTATTTCACGTTCCCTGCGCTCCAATTTTATCATCGGCAATCCTACATAAGAAAATACTCCATAGGTGCTTTTATCTACCACCCCAGCTTTTGCTTTTTCAATTGCAGATAAGGCAACACTTAGCGAATCTCGCATAACCTGAATTTTTTCCAAATCACTCCTTGGTTTTTCGGTAACGAATTGTATATAAAATTCAGAAAGTGTGAGGAGGATACTTTCATTCAGATCTCTGCCCAATTCTTTTTCGAATGCTTCTACCTCAATGGTGGTGTAATCATTTTTTGCCACATCCACTTTTACTTTGTTGAGCAAAAGTCCACGGCCTACTATAAGATTGGTAAGTGAATCCTTTGAATGAGTTCCCAATTTTATAGGTTCATCGCGCCAGCCTAGCTCGCTATTGTAGTCTGCCACCAACCATTCGTATAGGTGATTGTATTTTTTATTTACAGGTTTTTTGTTTACAACTTCAAAAGATATTCGCTTACTGCGTACAAGTTCATTAACATCATAAATTTCATTTGGCCCCGGGCCATCAATACCAAATTGCTCCTGCAACTGACTAATTGGGCTAGAAGACCCCTTAGCAGAATTAGCCGATAATGGAAAAATAATAGAAGTAGCTACATAAGTTGTAGGCTGTTGGTAAAAATAAAATGCTGTAGCAATGGCCACAATTACAGAAATAATGAAGGTAATGATAAACCTTTTTCTGAGCGTACTTCTAAGCTGATGGAGGGTATCTAGTATGGTCATGCTAATTTATATTTTTACTTAATATATAAATAGTAAAAATTGTGGTGAGGGAAGTAAGGCTGTACTGCACAATTTCTTTTACATCTACTTTTTCACGATCGGGGCGGCGGGGCACTACTACCATGCTACCTGGTTTTACCTTAGGGTAAAATTTAAAAAACAAGAAGCTTTTTGTTTTTTGGTACCGACCGTTTTGGTACTGCACCGCAATTCTTCTACGCCAAGGTCGATCGCCAAAACCGCCTGCCCCACTTATATAGTTCAGTACCCCTCGGTTCTCTTTATCGTATTTCAAATTTACCGGCATTTGAACTTCGCCAGTTACGCGCACTACGTCTGATTTTGTAGGGATCAAAATAGTATCCCCTTCCTCTAGCGTAATGTCGTCTTTACCACCGGCATTTCGTATAGCATCACGTAGGTTGATAATTATTGGGCCTATTTTTTTTCGGTACAGCTTGGCACCTTCTGGGTAGGCATCTGCGGTAAGCCCGCCAGAGCGGATAATTAATGATGAGATATGCTCACTATTACCCAATAGCGCATAAGGCCCAGCATAATCTACTTCGCCTATCAGCATTACATTTTGCTGGCGTATTATGTTTTTTTTCTTTCTTATGTAAATAATGTCATACGGTTTGATTACAATCTTTTCTGATACTTTGTCAATTTCTAAATTTGGTGAAATCGACACAGTACGCACATTTACATTATTACCGCTAATGGAATAACGCGAAAATGTATCCACAACATTTGATATTTCAATACGCCCACTCTCGGCAGCTAGCGAGAGACCGCCAACTAGTAGGAGTACATCTTTTAGCGCCAAATTTGGTTTATAAGGAATCGTGCCCGGCTTTCTTACTAGGCCTTTAACCTCTATTGAAAAGTTTTGGTCAAATTGTGATTCAGATAATATTTTTACTAAATCACCATTTTCTAATAAAATATTTTGAGCAGAGGATGCATTGCCAAAATCAGTCAAATCTATTTTTTTTGCTATTGATTCATCTTTGCGGTTGCCGGATCGAAAAATAAAAGCGCGAGGTCTGTAGCTGTTTGGGTTGAGCCCGCCTGCTTTTTCTATTAAATCAAACACACGCATGTTAGGTACTATTTGATATACGTCTGGATACGCCACCGCCCCTTCAATCGATACAATATTGCTTACACCTTCGTTAATCGGATTGACTGTTACTTCATCACCATCACGCAAACTATAATCGGTAATATTATCTCCAGGAATATCAATATATTGTTCCTGTTCTTTAAAAATTGTTTTCACTCTAATCAGCGATTTCCGAGCATCAAACTTTACACCACCCGCAAGTTCTATCAAATCATTCAGGGTTTCATACTGACTTAGTTGGTATTTCATAGGGCGTTTAAAACCTCCTTTTGCCGATACTATTTTGTCATAAATTTTTACTCTAATAATATCATTATCTTCTAGGTAAATGTTACGCCCTCGATTGCCGTTGCTCAAATATTCGTAAATATCCAAATGCTCCACTACAAATCCATTCCGAATAATTTCTATATCACGTAGGTTACCAAATTGATTAATACCGCCAGCAAGTTGGATAGCATTAATAGCCGTATTCAATGCCGACATTGTGAGTGTACCGCTCCGGTAAACCTCGCAATTTACCGACACACGAATGGTGCGCAACTTGCCCATACTCATATCCACATTTGAGCCAGGTGGCAAAATTCTTTTGAACCGAGACTCAATAATATTACGCGCCGCCAAAAAACTTAATCCTTGCAAATTTATTTTACCTACTTTATAAGGAAAAATTGAACCGTCTTTTGAAATCGTATACGACTCCTGCAACTCAGAGGCGCCATACACATATACGGTTATTTCGTCTCCCACGCCCAATCGATAATCTTCGGGTACGGTTGTGAGGTTGGCAGTGTTGGAAAAACTGCCCCCTGCGGATAAAAAGTTCAACCCATACACTTCGTCCTCCGTGTTTCTATTTTTTGAATCTCTACTCGTAGAATCAATGTCTTCATTATCAGGTCGCCCGTTCAGGTATTTTAAATAGTCGGGGTCATTTTTATATTGTGCGCGCAGTTCGTCTTGTGATTTGTAAATGTCTTGAGCGTTGCGATCGCTAATATCTATCGTTGTATTTTCTTTATTCGGATCCGTAGGGCGGTTATCTTTTTTCTCAATGGTATTTTTATTATCATCTTTAAAAAAATTCTCGTCATCTTTCTTACCATTTATAAATGGCGTTACCTCATCACGATAAGGATTTTGATAACTGGGCGGCGTTTGTCCTTGGTTTGAGCCTCCATTGTTTCCACCATTCGTTTGTGCATACAATATATTTGTACCCAGTATCCAACATAAAATCCCGATGGCTAGCGGGAGAATAATCTTTTTCATAAAAATCATTAGCGGTCAAAATTAATGATTTCCGTTAGCTAATTCAAATAAACTTCCTAACGAGTGCTTAAATTGGTTCATGATAATTTCTACGATTTGGGAGGCGGGTTTTATATCATTTAGCTGGCTGGCTACTTGCCCTATTTCTAATTCGCCCTCCAGTAGATTACCTTCGAACATGCCGAGTTTGGCGCGGCCACGGCCTAGTAATTTTTCCAACTCTTCGTTTGATGCACAGGCTAATTCTGCCTTTTTTACATTCATATAAAAATCATTTTTTAGTAACCGAACTGGCGCAAGTGATTTTAGCACCAGCTCCGTAGCGCCTTCGGTACTTTCTACTATTTGGTTTTTAAAATTAATGTGCGAAGATGCCTCGGGCGTACACACGAATCGCGAACCAATTTGCACACCATCTGCACCCAAAATCATGGCCGCTAGCATTGATCTTCCATCGGCTATGCCGCCAGCGGCTATTAATGGAATTTGCAATTTATCTTGTACATCAGGTACCAAGCAAAGGGTAGTGGTTTCTTCCCGACCATTATGACCGCCAGCTTCAAAACCCTCTGCCACAACAGCATCTACCCCCGCGTCTTGGCTTTTAAGCGCAAATTTTGCACTCGAAACGACATGGACCACCGTTATACCATTTTCTTTCAATGTGTTTGTCCACGTTTTTGGATTACCTGCCGAAGTAAAAACGATCGGTACTTTGTGTTTAATAATATGTGCAATGTGCTTGTCAATATCGGGGTAGAGCAAGGGTAAGTTTACACCAAACGGCTCATGAGTGGCGGCTTTGCATTTTATAATATGCTCTTCTAAAACCTCCGGGTACATACTGCCAGCGCCAATTAAGCCTAGTCCGCCAGCATTACTCACCGCTGAAGCCAATCGCCAACCCGATGCCCAAATCATACCGGCTTGTACAATGGGATATTTAATTTTAAATAGTTGGGTGAGGCGATTTTCGAGCTCGCCTTGGGCATTCATTTTTCCAAATTGTTTCATAGTTTAGCTAAGGTCAAGTTCGGTATTATCCCCAATGTTGAGGCTTTGATTTTTTCCGCGAATGAGCGCATCGCTACCTATCAGGGATTGATATAGCAGCACATTATGAATTTCGGAAAAGCTGCCAATGATAGAATCGCTGACAATCGATCCTGCAATATGCGAATTATTGGCAATGGTAACATTGGGCCCAATAATCGAATTGCTAATGTTACAATCTTTGCCAATACTAACGGGGTGAATTACAATACTATTTTCAAAAAACGGAATGCCATCTGAGGGGTATTCCATTTTTTCCAATAGCGTGGCGTTTGTCTCCAACAAGATTTCTTTTTTACCACAGTCAAACCATGTGCTTACTGGCATAGCTTTAATTCTTTCACCGTTAGTAATAAAACTTTCTATAGCGCAAGTAAGCGAATACTCCTCAGTCAACTCTTGCGCGTCAATATCTTTTTTCATTAGTTCAAAAAAACGTGTGCTCTCGTTTATTTTATAAATTCCAACCATCGCCATGTTCGATTTTGGTATTATGGGTTTTTCAACTACATGTTTTATATAACCTTCATTATTTATCTCTGCTACGCCAAACTCTTGCGGGTCATCAACTTTTTTTACTGCAATTACAGATTCGGGCGAGGCAATAAACTTTTCAATATTATAGTCACAAATTGTATCGCCATATATAATAATGATCTCCTCGTTTTGATGCACCAACTCTTGTGTCAAAAAAACAGCATGACCCGTCCCTACCCGATCTTCCTGTGTAATAAAATCAGCATGAATATTGGGGTACTCTGCCGTGATGTAATTTTTTATTTTTTCGCCCAAATAGCCAATAATAAATATAAAATCATTTTGCCCTTGCTCAATAAACGAATCAAGTATAAAACTAATAATGGTTTTACCTGCTAGCGGAATCAATGGTTTGGGTTGCGTATAAGTATGGGGCCGAAGCCGAGTGCCGGCACCTGCCACGGGTATAATTATTTTCATCTCTTGCGGTAAATTTAGTATTTAGTAATAAGTAGTAAGTCGTAAGTCGTAAGATTTTTTGGGTTTCAGAAAAAATTATTGAATCAGTTACCTTGTTTTATTTAAATTTTAGTCATCCAATGTTTTCTGAGTTCAGAAAAAATTATTGAATCAGCTAGATACTTTTTTTTCAAAATTCAAAGTGTCAGACGTAGGTCGTGAGATTTATTTTATAAAAAAAATCTAAGTACATACAACCTACGACTTACTACTAACGACTATTTTCGCCACCAATGAAAAAAGATACCGTAATATTTGATTTAATACAACAAGAATTAAATCGCCAAAAAAATGGGTAGGAATAAATCGCTTCTGAAAATTTTGTGAGCGAGCAAGTTATGCTGGCCATGGGCAATGTTATGACCAATAAATATGCCGAGGGTTACCCTGGTGCGCGCTATTATGGCGGTTGTCAAATCGTAGATCAAAGCGAGCAACTAGCTATAGACCGTGCCAAAGAAATTTTTGATGTAGAGTATGTAAATGTGCAACCACACAGTGGCGCGCAAGCAAATGCTGCGGTTATGTTGGCCATACTAAAAGCTGGTGATACAATACTGGGGTTAGACCTAAGCATGGGCGGACACCTTACACATGGCTCGCCCGTTAATTTTTCGGGGCAACTTTATAATGCCATTCATTATGGTGTGCGCGAAGATGACCACTTAGTAGATTATGACGATTTAGAAAAAAAAGCACGCGAACACAAACCGAAATTAATTATCTGCGGAGCAAGCGCATACAGCCGCGATTGGGATTATGCCCGCATTCGTAAAGTAGCAGATGAAGTAGGTGCATTCGTGCTAGCCGACATTTCGCACCCGGCAGGTATGATAGCCACGGGGATATTGTCATCTCCTTTTGAGCATTGCCATTTTGTAACGAGTACCACGCACAAAACTTTACGTGGGCCGCGCGGTGGCATCATCCTCATGAAACATGACGGAGAAAATACGCTGGGTCAAAAAGATAAAAAAGGAAATTTAAAACTGTGGAGCAACATTATAAACATGGCTGTTTTCCCTGGCACACAAGGGGGCCCGCTGCAACACGTAATTGCTGCCAAGGCTGTTGCATTTGGCGAAATCCTTCAACCCGAATTTAAAGAATATATGCAGCAAGTACAAAAAAATGCACAAGCCATGGCCGATGCATTTAGAGCCAAAGATTACAAAATTGTGAGCAATGGTACTGATAATCATTTGCTGCTTATAGACATTCGCAACAAAAATGTAAGCGGCAAAAAAGCAGAAAACACCTTGGTGAAAGCCGATATTACAATTAATAAAAACATGGTTCCGTTTGATGACAAATCACCATTTATAACGTCGGGTATTCGAGTAGGTGCCGCGGCCATCACTAGCAGAGGGTTAAAAGAAAATGATATGACCAAAATTGTAAATTGGATAGATTCAATAATTAGTAATGTTGATGATGACGAATTGATTGCGCGCACAAAAACGGAAGTAAACGAGTTTATGAGCGGATTTGCGTTTTATCCGGAGTGGGAAATTTAATAAAAAATTATTGCTTCGCCTTTGAGCCTCAGGAAAAAATTAAAGTCTTTTATTTCTTGCGATCGCCATTTTCATTTATTCCTTCTTCTACCATTTCTTGTGCCTCCTCCTGTTCATTTTCATCTAGCGGCTCACTATTTTTTTCTGGCTTTGTATTCTCTTTTTTTATAAAAAATTTGCAATACATAGGCAAGTGATCTGAGCCAATTTTCCCTAATGTTTTAAATTCCTGCATTACCACACTATTGGAATGATAACACAAATCTATAGGGAAACGCAACAACCAATACCGCGCATGATAAGTAGGAAAAAAACCACGGCCCTTGCGAGGGTCTGTCAGTCCTGAAATTTTTTTGAACAAATTAGCAGATTTTGACCAAGACACATTATTAAAATCGCCCATCACAATAACTGGATGCTTGCAGTTTTTTGCTAGCTCACCTACTTTTATAAGTTCGCCATCTCGTTCTTTGGAGTTCGGCTCCTCTGTAGGGCTAGGCGGTGGCGGGTGCAATCCAATAAACACAAATTGCTCAGCGTTACTAGTGCTTAGGGTAATATAAAAAGAAGGTACATCGTCAGCCATAAAATAATTTACAGTGGAACTAGTAATTTTCAACTTGCTATAAAAATGCATCCCGTAGGTATTTTCAAGCGCTACTTTTTGATGATACGGATAAGATGTATCGAATTGGCGCAACGCTTTTTCCCAATCAGCGTTCGACTCCATGGTAAAAAAAATATCCGGTTCTAAATCTTTTATAAAAGAAAAAAATGTTTCATACTCTCTATTATCTTGAAATACGTTGGCAGAAATTATTGAAATCGTTTTAGTTCCCTTAGGTATAATTTGCAGTTTGCTATTTTTTAATGGCAAGAAAGGCGCGAGTAAAACAATATTTTCAATAGCAACAACTGACAATAAAAATTGTATAATCAGTAGTTCGGTACTCGGATAATTAGGAAGGAAAAAGCTAATTACCAACAAAATAATTTGCAATACTAAAAGCTGGATTCTGCCAAAATCACAAATCCTGAAAAGCCAATATTGGCTAGAAACCTTGGGCATTACCGAAACCAATAATATTAAAATGGCAAATACAAAATAACTTACTGGTTGCATGTTTAAACAATTAATGCTTAAAAATAGTTTTGTATGAATTACAAAACATGTCACCGTACAAAAATTTCATGAAATAAATTTACTTTCAATAATTACTGAAAGTTTAAATAGTTTATATATCTTTGTTAGCGAAAGGAATACAGAAATGAAAAACCAAGAAGCAAAACAAGAGTTTATAAACCTTTGGGGCGTGCTGGGCAGCCAGTGGGGTATCAACCGCAGCATGGCGCAAATACATGCGTTGTTACTTTTATCGCCCGATACGCTGAGCACCGAAGACATAATGGAAGCCCTCCAACTAAGCCGTGGAAACGCCAATATGAACATTCGCGAATTACTAAATTGGAACTTGGTGTACAAAAGTTTTTTACCCGGCGAGCGCAAAGAATTTTTTAAAGCCGAGCATGATATTTGGACCATCGCCACCCGCATAATGAACGAACGTAAAAAAAGAGAACTCGTACCCGCAAAAAAATTGGTAGAAAATATACGTGCCGAAAAACTTACTGAGAATAATGATGAAAGCAAACACATACAAAAAACAATTGCCGACATGGATGATTTTTTGGGTCGCATTGACCAACTAAGCGACCTTATGTTGAAAGCAGAGCAAAATATAATTTTCAAAAAAATGTTGACCCTTTTAAAATAACCAATAATGGTACAACCTTTTTTTTATCATAAACTTTCATTACTTTTTGAAATTACAATAT
>JBBSPP010000074.1:0-9520 GCA_038258625.1 Chitinophagales bacterium | reverse complement strand
GGTGGTTGAAAATAATGAAACAACATCAGCCGAATTAAAAGTGGTGAACGAGACAGAGGTAGAAGCCCCCGTACTTTTTACAGTTACAGTGTATGAAGAGCCCATAGAAATTCAAAAACTAAAGGAAGATAAAAACGTAAAAATTGAGATTGTACCTATACCCGAAAATGAGGTTACGCCCGAATTGCGTGCCAAAGCACTAAAGAGTAAAAAAATTGTGCGCAAGATTACAAACGTAATTCACGTAGGTAACGAAAAAGACTCAACCATTACTCGATAGAATCCTGTTTCTATTTTTCCAACCATTGTGGTAAATGGTATTACTTTAGCGCACAAATAATATCCCAAAAGTTTGACGCTACTCCTTCTGATATTTTATTTCATATTTTTCTGCGCGGGGTTTCGTATTTATAATTTACCGCAGCGGGTGGGATTGCCCTTCGGATTAATTTGTTTTCTGTTTGGTTTCAAAATACTTTTTGGTATCATCAATTTGTATTTCCACAACTCCGAATACCTAAACAACGATGCGCATTTTATGTATGTGCAGGCCATGTTGATGTTAGATGATTTTGCACAGCAACCCATGGCCATGTTGGGAGAATGGCTTTTTAACTGGGGAGATATTCATGAACATTTTAATTTTTTCAAGAAAGGAAACGCTGTTTATTGGAGCGATATTGGTCGGCTCATGCACCAGCGGTTCATGGTACTGTGCGCGGTACTCTCTTTTGGTTGTGAGTATGTAACGGTGCTTTTTTATAATATGCTTTATTTTATCGGCTTGTTAGCCCTGTACAAATCGTTTACACATTTCCGCCCCAATCAGAAATGGCTTTTTATCATCCTTATTTTTTTCATACCCTCTGTTGCTTTTTGGACTAGTGGCATTCACAAAGATGGGCTAATACTTAGCTTGGTAGGTATGGTGAGCTGGGCGAGCATCAAATTAATGGACAAAAAACATTGGAAAAATTTTATACTACTTGGCGTACTGCTAATATTTTTATTTGGCGTTCGGTATTTCTACTTTTTAGTTTTTCTGCCTTTTTATATTACTTTTTGGCTTACTCGAAAAAACAAAAAACCTTTCATAGCTTACGCTGTGGTAGCGTTTTTAGGAATTGTGTGTTTTCTGTTTTCGGGTTATATAAATAAAAAAACAAACTTTTTATCCTTAGTCGTAAACAAGCAACAGGAGTTTTTATCGGCCAAAGGTTATTCAGATATGGCTACACCCTTGCTTGATGAGACGCCGCGTTCATTTATGAGGAATTTTCCAGTGGCCATGCAGCACATTTTTATAGAACCTATACCCCAAATTGGCTACCAGTTAAAATACGATATTACGGCTATCGATGCCTTGTTGGTTCTTATCGCTTTATTAATTGCAATTTGGCGGCTGAAAAGAAAATATTTACAAAATTCTTTTTTCTACCTACTTTTCTTTTACAGTATTTTTTGCCTAGCCTTTATTGGCTATACCATTCCCAATTTGGGCGCGCTAGTGCGGTACGAAAGTCCGTTTATATGCTTGCAACTTTTATGTTTATTTGCAATGGGTGATGCCTCGCTCAAAAAATTACCCCTTAAATAAGCCATACTTTAAGATGCAATAGATGGCTCGAAACCCATCGCGCCAGCCAATTTTTTTGCCTTCTTCGTAAGTACGTCCGTAATACGAAATGCCAACTTCATAAATACGGATATTAGGAATGCGCGAAATTTTTGCCGTAACCTCAGGCTCGAAACCAAAACGACTTTCCTTTAGCGTAAGTGATTGAATATCTTTTGTTCGGAACATTTTATAACACGTTTCCATATCTGATAAATTAAGATTGGTGAACATATTGGATAAGTTGGTCAAAAATTTATTACCTAGGCTATGCCAAAAAAACAAAATACGGTGCGGGTTGCCGCCTATAAATCGAGAGCCATATACAACATCTGCATTGCCTTCGAGCATTGGTTTTAGCAGATCATTGTATTCGCGCGGGTCATATTCTAGGTCGGCATCTTGTATAATAAGCAGATCGCCGGTGGCAGTACGAATTCCCGTATGCAGTGCAGCACCTTTGCCTTTATTTATATCATGTTTTTGATAGCTAATATTTAAGTCCGGGTTTTCTGCCTGATAATTTTTAATGGCCCCTTCCGTATTGTCGGTGCTGCAATCATTTACCAGTATAATTTCTTTTTCCAAACCGCCTTCAATTTTCACATCGCGTACTCTATCCAATATTAAATGAATCGTTTTCTCTTCGTTATAGGCCGGAATTACAATGCTTAATTTCACGTGCAAAAGTTTCTGTGGGTGGGTGCGAATATAATACATGGAATCACTTTATTTTGTAGCCATTCTAAAAACTTTACTACACCTTTTATCAGGAAATTCAGTTTTGACCTTTAGCATTTCTTTGGGCTAGAGGCGTACCGAAATAACCTACATTGTCTGCTCCAAATAAATGTCCGATTTTAATCAAAATAGAAGTATTGTAATGCAAGGGCTTGTGCTCTTGGTTGGAATTGTGCTCATTCTCCGATTGCTATTATTGCAAGTTTTTGGTGTAGGTGGTTACAAAGAGGCCTCAAAATATCAGGCTGTAAAAAGAAAAATAGTAATACCCGATCGTGGGCTTTTGCTTGACCGAAAAAAGCGCATTATACTCAATAATACTATGTTTTATGATTTGCGATTTGTACCAAAAGTGTTGAAAAACCAACCCGACTTTGACACCCTGCGCTTATGCAAATTATTAAATGTAACGCGTCAAGATTTTGACACTCTTACCCACGAAAAAATAATGCTCAACGGGTGGAATAGAAATATTACGCTGTACAAAAACCTCTCGCCCGAAGCAGTAGCTCGCTTGCAGGAAGGTATTAATGATTTTGTGGGCATCGATTTGGTAGAGAGTGCGCAGCGAGTATATCCGTACAATGCAGGCGCATCTTTTGTAGGGTATATTAATGAGGTAACTGCAGAAATGCTCCAAAAAGAAAAATACGCCAGCTACCGCCGGGGCGATATGGTAGGCATTACAGGCTTGGAAAAACAGTATGAGGATATTTTACGCGGCAAGCCTGGCATTCAATTTTTATTACAAGATGTACAGCAACGAATAGTGGGTTCGTATAAAAATGGCGAAATGGATAGTGCCGCCGTCGCCGGAGAAAGTTTACAGCTTTATTTGGATATAGAAATGCAAAAATTGGCAGAAGAAATGATGACCAACATGCTAGGTAGTGCTGTAGCCATTGATCCCAAAACGGGCGGTATTTTATCGTTCGTGAGTAGCCCAACCTATGACCCCAATATGCAAACGGGCAATGATAAAAGTGCTAATATGCGAAAAATTTTAGCGGATGCGCGGAAACTAACGTTTAACCGGGCCGTGCAAGCCACCTATCCGCCGGGTTCTACTTTTAAACCAATTACCGCAATAGTTGCTCTAGATGAAGGTGCTATTACACCAAGCTATGGTTACCCTTGTCATGGTGGATATTACGCCTGCGGTAAGCGCATTGGTTGCACACACAGCGGGGCAGGTCACGCCGCCAATCTAACGGCAGCAATTGCACATTCTTGCAACGCTTATTTCTGTCATGTTTTTCGATTATCGGTTGATTCGCCCGCAAATAATAACGTACGGACCGGTGTAAAACGATGGGGGCAGTACATGGATAAATTTGGCCTTGGTCGGCCCGTGGGTATTGACTTGCCAGGTGAGCAAGGCGGCAATATCCCCAGTGTAAAATATTTTGACCGAGTGTATAATGAAAATTGGAACTCCTGCAATATGTCTATTTTGGGAATGGGGCAAGGCGAACTTTTGCTTACGCCTTTGCAATTAGCCAACGCCATGTGCATCATTGCCAACCGAGGTTACTACAAAATTCCGCACTTCGTAAAAGCCATTGGCGATGACTCTACGCACGAAAAATTGCAACCTTATATGAAAAAAAATGTGGTGGCAAAAAATACCAATAATAATTTTGAAGCGGTGGTAGATGGTATGCGTGGCGTAATCGAATTTGGTACGGCACGTGGAGCAAAAGTAAAAGGTGTAGAAGTATGCGGAAAAACTGGTACGGTTGAAAACTATACCCAAATAAATGGTAAACGAATAAAATTAAAAAACCACTCGGTGTTCGTAGCCTTTGCACCGCGGGTTGACCCAAAAATATGCGTAGCCGTGGTGGTAGAAAATAGTGGCTATGGCGCTACGTGGGCAGGCCCAATTGCGAGCCTGATGATTGAGCAATATTTGTATGATTCTATTTCGCCAGAGCGAAAGTTTTTGGTAAAAAGAATGGCAGACGCTCATCTAATTCCTGCGATAACTTACATCCGCGATTCTATTGAGAAAAGACAAGAGAGGGAGAAATATGAGAAATGGAAAAAAGAATTAAATCGGAAAAATGATAGCATTAATAGAAAAAAATATATTGATAGCATAAAAGCACGCTCAACCAAAAAAATAAAAGAACCCAAAGAAAGTTGGTGGGAGCAATTGGTGTTTACCGACGATAAAAGAAAAAAACATGAGTGGAATAAATCCTAAAACATATTTGCAGAAGGTGGACGGGATTTTAATTCTGCTGTATCTAATGTTGGTTTTCGTAGGCATTATTAGTATTTATGCGGTAGAGCATACTGGCCAAAATATGGGTTTTTTCCAGATGGATAAAAGCTATATGCGGCAGCTTATATTTTTTGGAATTGGAATGCTACTATCCGTCATTATACTATTCTCAGATAGCAAGTTGTTTTCCAATATGGCGTTTTTGAGTTATGGCTTTGGTATTTTATTATTACTAGTTGTGCTCGTAATTGGTAAAAATGTAAATGGTTCAAAATCTTTTTTGGTAATCGGCTCCATCCAAATACAGCCGGCCGAGATGGCAAAATTTTTTACTGCGTTGGCTTTGGCAAAATTTCTTTCGGCACTCGATATGAATTTTGCCACTACTCGAAATCGACTCATAGCCGTTGGCATTGCACTTTTTCCGGCGGTGATTATTCTGCTTCAAAAAGAAACTGGTGTGGCGCTCGTGTACTTTTCTTTTTTCCTAGCCATGTACCGCGAAGGTTTGCCCAATTGGGTACTGCTGTCGGCATTTGGATTAATTGTGCTTACGGTAGCCACGCTCATGTTGTCGCCACTTACATTTTTTATTGTCATTACCATTATTGCCATTTTTATAATTTATGATAATCGTAGAAAAATAAAAAAGCGAAAAAAATACTTGTATCGCATTGTGGGAATTTGGGCGGTGTGCATGATTTTTTCACAAATTTTAGTACCATTTACTTTTACTACTATTTTAAAATCATACCAAGTACAACGCATATATACTATGATAGGGCAAGATGTGCCACCGGCTTATGCTGGCGGCGTGGAGGGCGAAGTAAAACAAACCGCGTCCGAGTATAACGTGAGCCAATCAAAAATTGCGATAGCATCGGGCGGTTTTTTTGGCAAAGGATTTTTAAATGGTGCGCAAACCAAATATAATTGGGTGCCAGAGCAGCGAACGGATTTTATTTTTTGTAGCGTCGCAGAGCAGTTTGGTTTTTTTGGTTCCACCATTTTGGTGCTGTTATATACAGGTTTTTTAATGCGCATCATTTTTATAGCCGAACGACAACGATCACAATTTACCCGCGTTTTTGCTTATGGCTTGGCAGGGATTTTGTTTTTTCATGTACTGATCAATTTGGGTATGACCATTGGTATTGCACCCGTTATTGGTATTCCGCTACCGCTAGTCAGCTATGGTGGTACTAGTTTGCTTACGTTTACAATTATGATTTTTGTATTGGTGCGGTTGGATGCTGATAGAAGTTTAATTTTGAGATAAATGATGAATGCAACGATTACTCCGCTAAACGAAGGGTATTATACCATTGGTTTTGATAAAATATTTTTCCCATTTAATCCTGATATTGATATTTTGGAGGAGCGTTCGTGGGGTTCATTGCTCGTAGAAATTCAGCCATTTTTAATTCAGACCGAAAGGCAAAATATATTGATTGATGCAGGCTTGGGTTTTTTAAATGAAAAAACAGGCGTACTAAAAATAGAAGAAAATTTAGCAGAACGCGGCTTGCGCCGCTCAGATATTACAGACGTTGTAATGTCTCATTTACATAAAGACCATGCGGGCGGTTTGCTTTACGAAAAAAATGGAGAGCAAATTTTGGCATTTGAAAACGCAGTACATCATATAAACGAAAAGGAATATGAAAACGCCACTGACGAAAAAAACGCCTTGAGCTACGACATCGAAAAAATAAAATTACTGCCCAGCCTTGCGGATATTAGTTGGTTTGCCGGCGGACAAGTTTTTGATTTTATGAACTATGAACAAGATGGCGGTCATTGCCCTTACCATACATCTTTTGTAATGACGTTTGAAAATGGCATCTATTTTTTTGGGGGTGATGTGGCTCCACAAATTAAGCAATTAAAGTTTAGGTACATTGCCAAATATGATGTGGACGGGCGGCGAAGTGCGGAGCTACGAACAGAATATGCCAAGCGCGGAAAAGATGAAGATTGGACATTCATGTTTTACCATGACGTAAGTATGCCGATGTCAAAACTTTAAAACTAGTAAGAGACTCAAAGAGTATTTAGGTTACCGCTTGATTTTGCGCAACACCAAATTTTTGAAGTCACGCTCAGCGCGGTGCAAATCCGAAAGTTGCACGGGGGTCAGTATTTTAGAGAAGCGATTGATGTACTTCTCTCGCAATTCCAAAAATTCTTTTTCGCGCTCCATGCGATGCTCCACTGCTTGTAAGTCATCTTTTTCGTTTTGTTTTTGAGCTCTGAATTTACTAAAAAGTATTTGCTTAGCATTATCATACTCGTTATACACAGGCCAAAAATCATTTGCAGTTTGGGTAGATAGATTTAGTTTTTCGGCTATGAAATCCATTTTCAGCTTTTCAATTTTCTCAGCGCGCTGCGCAAAAATATTGGCAGCACTGCCTAAAACTATAAAAAGTAAGAGGATTAAAAATTTGTTCGATTTATAAAACATAGACATAAAGCTCTTCATGACTCATAGATTTAGTAACATTCAAAATTTCATTCTCTAGGGCCTCCATTTTTTTGGAAGACACTTGGGGATTTTCTAAAATATCCAAGGCTTCAAATTCGTATGCCTTACTATCAATATAGCCATTCACCTCATCGGCAGATAGGGAAGATAACTGACTTTCTAGCGAAGAAGCCGTGTTAGAATTTGTATTGATAAAAAATAATCCCAAGCTTATAAGCAACGCCATTGTAGCTGCCAATGCCCAATTATTTTTGCCATAACTACGATGTGCCGTCCAAGAACTTTCGCGGTCGGTAATAACCTTTGATAAAATTTCATTCTTTGATTTTTCAAAATAACCAACGGGCAGTTCTAGGGGCATATTTTTAGGCAGGGTTGCTACAAAGTCCAACGCCAACACGTTATCAAGTATTTCTTTTTTGGAATGCTCAAAATAATTGGCAGGAATTTCATACGGCATACTTTTTGGAAGATTTTCTACAAAATCCAACGCCAACACAGTATCCAACATTTCTTTTTTGGAAGCTTCAAAATAACCATCCGGAATTTGCTGGGGCATATTTTTTGGGAGATTTGCTACAAAATCCATTGCCAAAATAGTTTCCAACATTACCTGCTTTGATGATTCAAAATATCCCTCGGGCACGTGCAAAGGCATAGTAGGCCTATGCTGTAGCGCCACGCCCAAATTTTTCAATTCAGCCTGAATATTTTCACTATTATTTTTCACGGTTCATAGACATTTTATTGGGTAGCGGGTTTAATCTTCGGTCAGCATTTGTTGGATTTTTTTTACGGCATGGTGATAGCTTGCTTTTAGCGCACCTTCGCTCGTATCGAGGGCAATACTCATTTCGCTATACGGCATTTCGTCGTAGTAGCGCAGCGCAAAAACTTCGCGTTGCTTATCGGGCAATTTTTGCATAGCCACTTGCAGTTTCCATTCAATTTCTTTAGGGTTAAAATGTTTATCTGCTTTTAATTGATTAGCCAGCCCAGTATCATCGTCCGAAATACTAATGGAGCGTCGCTTTTTTTCTTTTCGCAAATGGGTAAAAGATTCATTACTTGCAATTCTGTACAGCCATGTATAAAGGCCTGATTCACCCCGGAATTTTTCTATGTTTTTCCACACTTTTATAAAAACAGATTGCAATACATCATTGGCATCTTCATGATTGCCCACTAAGCGGCGAATGTGCCAATACAATTTTTGCTGATACAAATCCATGAGTCCCGAAAGGGCTTTTTCCTTGCCCACACCAATCTGGAAGGCATGTAAAATTTCTTGGTCTGTCATATTCTATGGTTAACCCCAAAAGGGAAAAGAACTCCAAATGTAATTTCTTTTACTTTTACTCCCAACCAAATGAACGTGAAAAGAATTTTAATCATATCCAGTTTTGTAATCGCCAATTCGGTGGTTTTTGTATCATGCAAAAACGATGGTGGGGAGAATGCACTGACTAGTTTTTTCAAACCGACCGTCGTTGATATGGAGGCTTTGGAAAAAAAGTTGTCCCTAGATTCTACCTTTTCACTAGCCAATGTTGTAGGCGCGGATTCTACCTTTTCGCAGTCTGATTTTTTAGCCATTTATCAAAATACTAAGGCAATTTGGTATGATAAATATGGACTTACCGAGAATGCTACCAAGCTGCTTACCCAATTGCAAATTGCAAAAACAGAAGGGTTCGAACCTAATGATTATTTTTTTACCGAGCTACAATCGTTGACAAAAAATGTAGAGCATGCGCCCATTGCCGATTTGCAAAAAGCAGAATTGCTCATGAGCTATGCTTACCTGAAATATTCAAAACATTTACTCTTAGGGAAAATAATCCCGCTAGAAATTGATAAAAATTGGCAAAGTAAAAATGATAGTACATGGAGTATAGATAGTGCGACGGCTTGGATTGTAGCAAAACCAATTGAAGAAATTTTTAATAATTTACGACCCGCTCATCCTTGGTATAATAAATTTTGGCAGACGGCAAAAAAAATTACGCGCATCACAAACTATAAAATTGATGCTGCAGATTTGCCCAATAATTTACAATTAGGTGATAGCTCGGTGGCAATAAAAAAATTGAGAAGCATCCTAGCCGATGTTGCGGACAGTTCATTGGATGCCAATAAAATGACCTGGGATGCGGCAAGCCAAACTGCTTTGCGAAATTATCAAACTGACTTTGGCCTAGAAAATACAGGCGATATTGATAGCGCCACCATAGCATCGCTCACACAAAAAACAGACGAAAACCTACAACAACTAGGCATGAATATGGAGCGGATGCGTTGGTTGCAGAAGGATTTTGACAAAGAATTTATTTGGGTAAATATTCCACAAATGGAAGTGCAATATTATGAGGCGGGCAAACTAACCTTTGAGATGAACGCCGTGGTAGGGAAAGTATCGCGCAAAACACCTACGCTAGATAGCCGC
>JBBSPP010000073.1:0-9551 GCA_038258625.1 Chitinophagales bacterium | reverse complement strand
TTCTACCAATTTGTATTCCCAGCTAAAACCATTCAGCCGATCTATCATTCCTTTTGATTTTAAATACTCCGTGGTGGCCGCTGCAATACGTTGACCTACGCGGGCTACCATTTGCGCATCGGCTGTGCCAGTAATTACTTTGTTGGATTGCATAAAAGTAGAATACTGCTGCGTTGCCATAGATTGCATTTGGCTATTAGGTATAAAGGCTAACTGTCGGCGGCCAGTAAGTGGCACGAGGCTGCAACTATGAATCGTAACACTTAGTAGTAGGAGTGCGAATATTTTTTTCATAATAAAAATTATTTTTTACAAATAACGTCTTTCTTTTTTAAACAGCTTTATAAAATTAAAATGAGATATTAATCACTAATAATTATACCGGCGGCGCGCGGTATTCCAGCGCAAGCCACCATAAATAAATGCCGAATTATCGCTCGGCAAAAAGCTAAATTCACTTTCTTCCATACGAATGCCGCCGCCCAAATCAAAATACATATTGGGCACTATTTCGTAGCTCGCATTGAGGTTGGTGTATAGCACGGTGCTTGCAAAACCATTGTACATATTAATTCCATACTCGGCATTTCGCGTTCTGTAATCTTTAAAAATATCGCTACCATACGAAACACTTGCCGAGCTAT
Source organism: Chitinophagales bacterium (assembly GCA_038258625.1). GTDB lineage: Bacteria > Bacteroidota > Bacteroidia > Chitinophagales > Chitinophagaceae > JAGNRR01. Next base: position 8,907 of record JBBSPP010000073.1, on the reverse strand, counting down.
CACGCCCTTGTTTGTTGTAAAATGCTTCGAGATTAAACTGAAATTTTTGGTGGGGTTTGTAATTTACATTTAGTACAAGCTCGCTAAAATTAGCACCATAAGGATGTGCGAGGGGCTGATTATTATGCGAATAATCAGACGTACCATTTATATAACTATAGATAAATGGGCGTACGTGATTGTACTCAACCTGAAGTAACATATTATTAAGCCCAAACGGGTCGGCAATTTTTGCGCCTACTTGATAAGCATATTTATTGGCCCACCAGCCGTTGCCACTCGTAATTTCGTCAAACTTAAATTCATCTAACAACACTTGTCCGTACAGCGCGATATCCACATTTGGGTTGGCTTTAAAATTAAAACCAAGCAACGCATTATCTGGGCTGCCAATACTTTGCTCTACGTAGCGGTACAAAATAACGGGGTTCAAATATTGAAATTCGAAATGATCTTGTCGGCCAAAAACAATGCCTTCAAACAAACCAATATTCAACCACTTGGTAACATTAATACTAAGCTGATGCATGGCGGCGTACTTTTTGGGTAGTAGCACATCGGCACCACGGTTAAATTGTGGCGTCAGTTCTAGGAAAAGATTTTGATAATTTATTTTCCAAAACTTGGTATTCAACCTAAAAAATAAATAGTTACTGCCCACATCACTCAAAAACATGGAGCGGTAGCCATCGCCCAAATGAAACCGATCATGACCAAAACTAGCGTTCAAAGTATTTTCAATTACCTCGGCATCCACATAGCCATTTGCCAAAATATAATCTTGCGCAATACCCGGTTTTTCATCCTTAAAAGATTTGAAAAAAGTGGGGCCATTAGGCACCGCATTATTGCCCGCCACGCGGCGTTGGTGGTACAACGGGCCGCGCTCCTGATTATCGGTAAAGGAAGAGTAAATGCCAATCCGGTCTTTGATGGTGGCGCGGAGTTCAATGCCTTTTCGGTTTTGAAAAAGGTTTTGCTCCGTATTACCAAACTCTATCATTTGCTGATAATTAATAATTGGGTTGAGCGCAATGGTAAAATCTTTGTGTTGCACCGAAAAAAAATCTGCGCGCTTTTTATAAAAAACATCAAACAACATATAATCCGAATCGCCGGTTTCTTCGTCATTGGTCCATTCCCAGTTTTTGGCTAGGATCAATTTTATTTCCTGAATGTCACGAGCGTTTTTGGTTATGTCCTCATCCTCCAAATACTGCAAATACTCCTGCAAAAATTCCACAGCTTCTTTGCGGCTTATCGTGCCTTTTGACAAATGCAAACCATCCGAAACCCTGCCGCGCTTTACATCAAAGCGTTCAAGCTCGGCGTAATCATTGGAGTTTCGATTAAAAAAAGCGGATTGGGCAAAAGATGAAAACGGGATAGTGAAAAGAATAGCAACTAGGAAATACTTCATAAAATGGGGGTATAATAAATCAAAAATAAAGGTAGTACCATTTCTTATGAAAAGAAACAAGGAATGTCTATTTGCCACTCCTAAATAGACATTCCATGTTTTATGTTTTAGCTTTGTACCACTTTGATTATGAAAAATTATTTGATAAAAAATGTATTGGTAGTAAACGAAGGCAACCAATTTCGCAGCGATGTATATATAAAAGATGGCAAAATTGACCGCCTAGGTAGCAGCCTAAAAGTAAAAGAAGATGTGCAAGAAATTGATGCCGAAAAGCTAGTGCTGATACCCGGCGTGATAGACGATCAAGTACATTTTCGCGAGCCTGGCCTTACCCACAAAGCCGAGATAGCCACCGAAAGCCGCGCTGCGGTGGCGGGTGGGACAACCACCTTTATGGAAATGCCCAACACCGTACCACCAGCTTTGACATTCGAAAAGCTAGAAGAAAAATATACCATTGCCGCCAATTGTTCGCCCGCCAATTATTCTTTTTTTATGGGCGTGAGCAACGAAAATGCCGATGAAGCACTAAAAATAAACCAACGAAAAGATGATGTATGCGGCCTCAAAATATTTATGGGCAGCAGCACAGGCAATATGCTAGTGGATGATTATACCACCCTCAGCCACATTTTTGCCAATAGCGAGGTATTGATAGCCACCCACTGTGAGCGCGAGGGCATTATAAAAAATAACCTCGAAAAAGTACTCGCAGCAAACCCCAACCCAGATGTAACCTTCCACCCCATCATCCGCAGCGTAGAAGCTTGTTATGAATCTTCGCTGGCGGCCATTCAATTGGCGCGTGCCAAAAATACACGCCTCCATATTTTGCATATTAGCACAGCAAAAGAATTGGCGCTTTTTGGCAATATGATGCCGTTAAAAGAAAAACGAATAACCGCCGAGGTGTGTGTGCACCACCTACACTTTGCCGCACATGATTATAAAAGACTGGGCAACCAAATAAAATGCAACCCCGCCATAAAAGAGAAAACCAACCGCGACGCCCTATGGGTAGCGCTAGAAAATGACACGCTCGACATTATAGCCACCGACCATGCACCGCATACCTGGGAAGAAAAAAGCCAACCCTACCTACAAGCACCAAGCGGCCTGCCGCTAGTGCAACACGGCCTATTGCTTATGCTCGATTATGTGCAACAAGGAAAAATAAGCCTCGAAAAAGTAGTAGAAAAAATGTGCCACGCACCCGCCGAGTGTTTCAATATTAAAGAGCGCGGCTACATCCGCGAGGGTTACGCGGCAGATTTGGTACTGCTTGATTTGAGTAAAAAAACCACTGTCACCAAAAACAACATCCTGTACAAATGTAATTGGAGCCCATTTGAAGGGCATGATTTTACGGCCTCGGTAGAAGCCACTTTTGTGAATGGGCAAATGGTGTATCGTAATGGAGAGGTGCATCCTTCCACAGCGGGTCAGCGGCTCATCTTTGAGCGGTAACTGCGTGTATGCGCTGAGTTTTTTCCTTCAAAATAATAGTTGTTGGCTAGTATTATGGCTTATAACTGAGCTAGGCTAAAAGTTTGTGCTGCTTACTTGGGTGTTGAAGGTACTCTGTTGCAATCGTTTTTCTGTTTAGCATAAATATTTCAGGCTTCGTTAAAAATTCATAACCGTTTTTTGACAAAAAGTATCATTCACCTGCAAGTTTTTTGTACTTCAATGAATGTTTTTCCTTATCACAAGCTAGTTTTCTATACTCATACGGTCATTTTTTTGCTAAAAAACTTTCTTTTGAGTGCTGATTACTTCCTATTAAGTGCTGATTAATGTCTTTTGAATGCTAATTAATGTCTTTTGAATGTTATATAATATCTTTTGAATGCTAACTAATGCATTTTCAATGTTATGTAATGTCTTTTGAATGCTAACTAATGCATTTTAAATGTTAGATAATGTCCTTTGATAAGAAACAATCTTCTTGTGAGTGATTAAATTTTTGTTTTGACAAACGAAAATTAGCGAATAGAATAGCGGAAAACTATGGTCAATAAAAAAGCCTCTCGGAAAAAATAATCCAAGAGGCAGTAATATTATTAGTCTAGCGCCTAAAATCTATTAGCTAGCAGCTGATATTTATCCTATAGAAACCAACTCCAAATCAAACGTCAAATCTTTGCCCGCGAGCGCGTGGTTGGCATCTAATTTTACTTTGTCGGCGGTAAAGGCTACGATAGTTACCGGGATTGGCTGCCCATCGGGCGTCATCATTTGTAGCATCATGCCTAGCTCTAGATCTTTCATTTCTTCGGGTAATTGGCTACGCTCCACTTCTATCACATTTTGCTCATTTGCCGCGCCATAGGCTTGGTCCACCGGAATGTTGATTGTTTTCTTTTCGCCCACTTCCATATCCACCACGCCGTTGTCAAAACCTGGAATTACCATACCGCTGCCCACGGTAAATTCTAAAGGGTCGCGCCCTTCTGAGCTATCAAATATTTCGCCACCATCGGTCAATGTGCCTTTGTAGTGTACTTTAATTTTGTCTCCGCTTTTTACTTTTGTCATAAATGCGAAAATAATATGCGTATTTTTTATTGCCCAAGATTTGGTAGGCTAAGGGGGTAAAAGGGTGTTAAAATTGAGTTCGATTTTCTAAAGAAAATAGTATTGGTTCGCGTTGCAACCTAACAAATTATTGCACGTAATAATCTTTCAACGTTCGGATTCTTTTTGATGACCCATAATAATTAGTATAATGTGCGCTTTTCAATATCCCAATCCTTGGGGCAAAATGGATTTCTTCATATTCGCCGTACTGCCCATCTTGACGAAGGTTGGGGTTGCCATTGGCAAGCAGAAAAGTTTGGGTAGTAAAATTTTTAAATTCATAATTTGGAAAATCTTCCCTAACTATTCTATTCGGAAAATCTTGACCCGTTGCAGTAGGGTTTAGAATCCATTCCATCCCTTCCTGCATATCTAGCTTGGCTTGTATGGTATAAAATTTGCCAGTAAAATTTAAGAATCGCTCGCGCAGTTCGCCATCTACCTCGTATTGCAAAAAGCGCGATATGCTAATGTTATCCGCAGCGTGTACATAAGTTTGCTCCACAATAAAAGCCAATTGGTCGTCTTCAATTGTGGTATCTTTTAAAATTTTACAAGTAACCCTAGAAACCTGATGTGGAGTTTTTGAAGTATCAGGGAAGTAATAAGATTCTTCATACACCCAAGTATTACCAACCTGCAAAGGAAAATAGGTGGAAAAATAATTGTCTGCCTTTTTTTTGTGGCAAGCGGTAAGGCCTATTGCGCATAGGATTGAAAACAGGAGTGGAAAAACTTTTAAATTTTTCATAATTAGTATTTTTATCAAAGGTAGAAAAAACGGTGGTCAACAAATAGGACAATTGAATGTAACACTTGCATATTAAGCGCTAAGCCAATTGTTGCTCATTAGTATAATACTCCACCACCTCATCAAAAATCCGATTCAGCTCATTCACATCCAGCGTATCTACAAATCGATTTCGGAACTGCTTGGCGTGTGAAAGCCCCTTGAGATAATTGGCGTAGTGGCGGCGCATTTCTATAATGCCATAATGCTCGCCTTTCCAATTAATGGAGGTGTACAAATGTTTTTTGCATACCCGCACCCGCTCATGAATATCGGGCGGTGGCAGGTGCTGGCCTGTTTTTACAAAATGTTTTACTTCTCTAAAAAACCATGGATTACCAATAGTAGCGCGCCCAATCATGATGCCGTCCACACCGTAACGGTTTTTATATTCCACCGCTTTTTCGGGGCTGTCGATATCGCCATTGCCAAAAATTGGAATTTTAATGCGCGGGTTATTTTTTATTTTTCCTATCAAGGTCCAATCCGCATCGCCTTTATACATCTGCACACGCGTACGCCCGTGTATGGAAAGTGCTTGGATGCCAATATCCTGGAGCCGCTCGGCCACCTCCTCAATATTTAATGATTGGCTATCCCAGCCCAAACGAGTTTTTACGGTTACAGGAATTTTTACCGCATCCACAATTGCTTTGGTCAGCGATACCATTTTTGGAATATCTTTCAGGATTGCTGCGCCCGCTCCTTTACAAACTACTTTTTTTACTGGGCAGCCAAAATTTATATCCACCACATCAGGCCCGGTTGCTTCGCAAATTTTTGCACTCAATGTCATGGCTTCTTCGTCGCCGCCAAATATTTGGATGCCCACGGGTCTCTCTTCGGGAAAAATATCGAGTTTTTGCCTACTTTTTATTGCGTCTCGTATTAGTCCTTCACTGCTTATAAACTCTGTGTACATCATATCCGCGCCAAATTCTTTGCATACAGCTCGGAATGGCGGGTCGCTCACATCCTCCATTGGCGCTAGCAAAAGAGGGAAGTCGGGCAATGAAATTTTTCCTATATTTACCACGGCGCAAAGGTAAGAGAATCGCTTTCTATTGGCTCTTAACTTTTAGATGATTTTAGAGCCTAAGTTTGGAGATGGCTGATGCACTACTTTTGTGGCTATACTTTTTAATTTACCCTTTTATAAAAAAACTATTATGAACATTTTAGACTCCCTTAAAAGTCTGGTGACAGACGAACTCCTTACCGAAACCGCCGATGCGGTGGGCGAGGAACACACAGCCGTGGCTTCCACTTTGCACCTCGCTATTCCTACAGTGTTAGCCGGTTTGCTCAATGCCGCTCCACAAAAATATAAGGATGTAGAACAACTAATGAAGTCAGCCGACACGCACGATACGAGCATTGTAAACCTGCTGGACAAAGGTGTAAAAGCGCATAGCATGGACGGCTATTTCAAAAGTTTTCATCAAGCAATTTTTGGCGAAAAAACAAAGCGCGTAGTCCATATATTAGAGAATACAGGACAAGCTAGCGAAGACGCCGTGCCATCTATTTTGAGAATTGCAAGCTCTATAGTAGCAACATTTTTGGGCAAAAAAATGACGGTGGAAAAATCATCATTTGCAAGCATCCTTAATTGGATAGGAAAAGATAAAGCACAGATTTTGGCTGCGGCGCCACATGATATTCAAAATGCGCTAGGCATGAGTGCGGGCGGCTGGAATGAAATTGATGAAAATGCAACAACCGAAAACACCGTACCAGTTGCCGCAAGTGTGGGGCAACCCAACAAGGAGTATGATGCCACGCTAGCAACCGAAGCGGCATCTCAACGTATTGATAATAAAAAAATGCAGTGGTTGTGGCCATTACTTTTGTTGGCGGCATTAGCAGCGGGGCTTATTTGGCTGCTCAATAAAAATGGTTGTAACAATGAAAATAATGTTGATACTACCGAGGTTGTAGAGCCGCAACCCACTGCAGATACCGTGCAGATTTCGCAAAGCATTACAATAATGGATGGCTCGCTAGATGAAGACGGAAATTGGATAGCCGCAAAAGGCGATACCATAAACTTGAAGTTGGAAGACGGCACAGAGCTATTGACCACAAAGGGGTCGGTGACGGATAAATTGTACAATTTTTTGCGCGAGCCAGAAGTTAATGCTGATAAAGACAACCCTGAAAACTGGTTTGATTTTGACGACATTCTTTTTCAAACAGGAAGTTCTAAATTAAAACCTGGTGCGGAGAATCAAATTAAAAATGTGATAGCCGTGTTGAAAGCTTTCCCGTTGGCAACTATAAAATTAGGCGGCTATACGGATACTACTGGCAGTGAAGAAGCAAATGTGAAAATTTCTGGCCAGCGGGCAAAGACGGTTTATAACAAAATGATTAGCATGGGCGCGGATAAAATTTCATTCGATGCAGAACCTTATGAAGGATACGGGTCGCAGTTTCCTGCCTGCGCTGCCAACGATACACCAGAGTGTATGGCGCAAAATCGTCGAATTGCTTTGGTGGTTACGAGTAAATAGACAAAGCAAACTTTAAAACCTTTTTGATAAATGTGCTCTTATTTTAGAACACATTTTTTTTTAGCTTTAAAACGCTCAATCATTTCCATGGTTGGTTTGTGAGGTCGGCCGGTTGCTTGTTCAAAATCAGAAGCAACATCATTCGCCCCACTTTTAATTCCCTCATAAATCCCTGCTATTACTGTCCCTATAAAATCGCCCAATGCTGCAATTCTTTCAGTTTTATATTCTTCTACCGAAGCAGAACTGTAGCTAAGATTGGTTTTGTAAACTTGATTTATATAATCTGCAAGTTGGGTTTGAGTAATAGCATCGCCTACTAAATTATACGTGTGACTGTTGTGTTTTGCATGCAAAAGTATTTGTGCATAAGCATATCCTAGTTCGTCCCGGCTAGTGTAAGCGCATTTTCCATCGCCCGCACAGTTTCTGATTTCGCCTTCTTTTATGTAGGTGTCGAGGTATTCTAAATCTGGCTCAATGTAAATTCCGTTTCGTCCAATCACCCAATCCATGCCAGAGTTTTGAATGTCTTTTTCTGTTTTTCTGTTCGTCTGAACGATTGGCCTAAAGGCATTATTTTCTTCGTCACCTACGATGCTTGTGTACACTATTTTTTTGACGCCATTAGCTTTTGCAGCTTCTATTACATTGCGGTGTTGTATAATTCTTTTGTCAGGGTCGTCCATTCCCGAAACTAGTAACACGGCATCAACACCCTTTAAGGCAGCATCAAATTCTTCACGGTTGTTGTAATCTCCTTTTCTAATTTCTACACCTAGGTGTTTGGCTTTGGATGGTGTGCGTGCAATTGCTATTACTTGCTCTTTGCCTATTTCGCTTATCAAGTTTCTTACAATTGATGCGCCTAATTTTCCGCTGGCTGATGTTACTGCTATTTTCATTTTTTACTTTTTTATTTATACATGGTGTTATTATTCGCCGATTCTTTTGGCACTTGCTGTATGCTATCCCAATGCTCTACAATTTTTCCATTCGCATCAAATCTAAAAAAATCCATCGTTACATATTCATCATTATCTGGCCAAACTTGATGCGTGTGAAGCGCCACCAAATCACCCTCGGAAATTGCTCGCACAAAGTCGAAAGTTTTTACAGGATACTCCTTTTGCATGCTATCAAAATAGTCTATGAAAGCTTGTGGACCATTCCTCACCATTGGGTTGTGCTGAATGTATTCATCGCCTACATATAATTCTACAGCTTTTGAAGCATTGCCTTCATACGCCATTTTGTAAAAAGCGATTGCGTTTGTTTTGTTCTGTTCAAGATTCATAATAATATTATTTTGATTTTAGTGCAGCCAGTTCTATTTCCAATGCTTCAGCTTTTTCTTTAAACTTTTGCATTGTATTTTTTAGCTGGCCTACTTTTTTTAGTACTTCTTCATCTTGCAATGCTTGGTAGCTCGTTACGCCGCTTGCTTCTTTTATTTTTGCTTTGCCGCCACAAGTGGGGCGGGTAGATACATTGCTCATTACTGATTGTTTTGAGCAAAGTTCCTATTTAATGTACAATACAAGGAGGTCAATCCTAGTATAAAAATGGTAAATGTGGGAAGTATGTGTGTGTTCTAT
>JBBSPP010000072.1:0-9582 GCA_038258625.1 Chitinophagales bacterium | reverse complement strand
GTTCCAATCTATTTTATTTATTCCTTTGCGAACAGTGGCGGGTATTTTCTGAATCAATTTATTGTCCTTATCAAAAATTTCAATAGTTGCATCGCCCGTACTCAATCTATTTTTTTGATAATAAGTTATGCTCGCTTGGTCTTGCGCATTGCCCACGCCATAGCCGCCGCGTACTTCGGGGCCACCGTAGCCAAATTTTCCGTTTCGCAAAACCAACGGTGGCGTATCAAAAAGATTCACGTCTTTCTCTAAAATTTCTGATGTCAGTTCGCTCATAAATCTAATGTCATCCAAAATATAAATGCCGCGACCGTGCGTTGCCACAATGAGGTCATGTGTTTTTTTATGCAATTTTATATCGCGCACCATGGCGTACTCCGGAATATTATTTTTCATTCTAAACCATTTTTCGCCACCATCCAAAGTACAAAACAAACCCATTTCCGTACCCAAAAAAAGTAGGTTGGGATTCGTAAAATCTTCTACAATTTTATGTGCAAAGCCCGTGAACTCATCGCTTTTCATCCATGTAAACGTTTTGCCTTGGTCGGTGCTTTTCGCGAGGTAGGTTTGGTGGTCGCCGTAGTTATGATTATCCAATGTTACATAAACCGTTTTTTCATTATAATGGCTTGGCTCAATACTGCTAATCCAAATACCTTTTGGCATCCCACTTTTTGCAATGTTGGCAGCGAGGTTGGTATAATTTTTTCCACCATCAGTGCTTAGTTGCAAGTTGCCATCATCAGTTCCTACGTAAATAATATTTTCACTAAGCGGACTTTCGGCAATCGTAAAAATGGTGCAATGATTCTCTGCCGAAGTATTGTCTGCGCTTAGTCCGCCGCTTTCCTCTTGCTTTAGTTTGGCGGGATTATTAGTAGTAAGGTCGGACGAAATACGCGTCCAGTTTCGGCCTTGGTCTGTGCTTTTGTATAAGTATTGCGCGCCGATGTATAAATTTTTTGGATTATTTTGCCCCGTTACAATTGGCGTATTCCAGTTCCAACGTAGCTTGTCTTCCTTGGCTGTTTTTTGTGGCTGAATATTTACACTCTTCATTGTTTTTTTATCAATGCGCTGCACATTGCCGCCCTGGTACTCGGCATAAATTGTTTTACCATCAGCATCAGGCACTGTCCAAAAACCATCGCCGCCAAAAACGCCCACCCAATGTGCATTGCCCACACCGCCGGGCGCACTACTTGGCGCGTACCAACTTCCGTTATCTTGCAAGCCGCCATACACATTATACGGTTCTTCGTTATCGGCGTCTACATGATAAAACTGGCCAACAGGCAAGGCCTGATTAAATATCCAAGTAATGCCCTGGTCCAAACTTGTATAAACGCCACCATCCGTGCCGAGGTACATAATATTGCTACCTGTGGGGTTTATCCATAGCGCGTGCATATCACTATGTACCCAGCCGCCATCGCTAGATGCATCGGTAAACGAATAACCGCCATCATCAGAATATGCCATGGTAAAGGCGGGGCGATACACGCGCTTTTCATTATTAGGATGAAACAAAATAGTGCTAAAATAAAATGGACGCGCCTCTACATTCATGCTAGCAGATTGGGGTTTCCAATTTTCGCCGCCGTCTTCGCTTATGTATAATCCTGTTTTTTTACTTTCTACGATGGCGATTAATTTTTTCGGATTGCTCGGTGCAATGTTCATTGCAATTCTTCCCAATGGTTTTTCGGGTAGGCCGTTGCTTAATTCTTTCCATGTTTTCCCGCCGTCTATGCTTTTAAATAAACCACTATTTTTCCCTCCACTATTAAAGCTAAATGGCTGCCGACGAAATTCCCACATGCTGGCGTATATAATTTCGGGGTTGGAGGGATCCATAACTATTTCGGCGCAGCCGGTGTTTTCATCTTTGTATAAAATTTTATTCCACGTATCGCCACCATCGGTGCTTTTGTATAATCCGCGGTGCGTGCTGCTGCTCCAAAGTGGGCCAGGTGCGGCTACATAAATAGTTTTATTATCTTTTGGATGTACAATTATCCGTGCAATATGCTCTGTGCTATCCAGCCCAATTTTTTTCCAATTGCTACCCGCGTCCGTGCTTTTGTACATACCGTTTCCTATGGATACGGTGTTGCGCATATTGCTTTCGCCCGTGCCAACGTAAAGTGTTTTTTCGTTCTTCGGGTCGAGGCCAATTGCGCCTATGCTTTGGCAATATTTATCAAAAACACTTTGATAGCTTGTGCCTGCATTGGTGCTTTTCCAGACGCCACCTCCAGCGCTGCCTATGTAAATTGTTTTGCCACTATCGGCTAGAACGCCTTCGATGGCCGTGATGCGGCCGCTCATAGTGCCAGGGCCAAGCGCTCGTGCTTCGTTGATGCTAAAAAGCGAAGATGAAATGCGGGTTTGTGCTTTTGCCGTTGTAAAAAATAAAAAAGGCGTAATGGCTAGGGTAAAAATTAGGTTGTTTTTCATGGGGAATACGTTTTTGATAAATGAAGGGTTTTTTATAAAAAAGCCCAAACAGAAATTTGGGCTTGGGAATTTGATATTTTGATATTTAAAACAAAGCGTCCTATTCTTTTACTACAAAAATAGTAGGGTCAATTTTTTCATTCACTTTTACATCGGTCAGTTCTATAGGGCCATTATCCGAATTTACATTCATGGGGATTATGAGGCCATTGCCAACATCTTTGAAATTACTAAAGGTGGTGCTGCCTTCAATTTCTTGTCCGTCCACGGTTTGTTTTTCGGTTTGCTTTATAATTTGGTAGCTATCCATATCTATGTAAAAAGTAGATTCTGTACCGTCTTTGGCGGTTAGTTTTAGTTTATGACATTCTGTACCTTCCACTTCGTCGGTGCCTAAGTTTTCTAGTTTTTTCCCTTTTTCTTTATAGTTCATAAAATCATCCATCATATCTAGCTGCTCTTGGGCGGCGGCTACTTGCTCGGCGGTCATGGGTTCGGGTTTGGTTTGGCCAGCAAATGGCATAAAACCCCAGCCAGCTTTATCAGTAATAATTTGGTAGCCGTTCATGCCCATTACGGCAATATCCACGCGCATACCCGTGTTTTGCACTTGCGAAATCACAATGCCAATTTCAGCACCTTGGGCTTTCATAGTGCCGGTTGATACCATGGAGTTTACTTTTTTCCAAGCAGCGGCACCGCCAATGGCTTTTATATGTTGGTCAATTATTTTTTGGGTTTCGGCATCTTGGGCAAAAAGGGTGGTGGTCGAAAAGATAAATAGTAGGGCAAAAAGGAGTATTTTTTTCATGAGTATTTTTTTAAAAATTTTGTTGGTCAAATGTAAAACGGAAATTTTATGTTTTATAATTTGAAATGTTTGTGCGGTATAAAAAGGTGGGTCAGTGGAATTTATCTATTTCAAACATGGTTAGAAAAATAATTACTTCAAGATATAACCTTTTTTCTTTCCGAAATTATGACCTTTGGTATTCAATAAATAATCATTTCTTCAATTTATAATTATGAAAAACATTCCGTTCATCTTTTTACTGCTTATCATTTTTGTCACTGCTTGTACAAAAGTTGATGTGCCAAAAGATACCCCTGCTTGTATAAAAAGAAAAATTAAAAAATTAAGTAAAGAGCCAGTCCAAAATCCGCCGGCAAGTGTTTATTCATATAATCTGGACGGCGAAACTGCTTATTATTTCCCTCCAAGCTGTTGTGATGTTCCCAGTGATTTATATGATTCTAAATGTAATTTAATTTGTCATCCTGACGGCGGATTTACGGGTGGAGGAAGTGGTGATTGCCAAGGATTTAGATTTGACTCCACTGCTACACTTATTTGGAAAGACTCTCGTGAACGGTAAAAAGAAAAACCCTTTCTCTAAAAAAGAAAGGGCTTTTAAAATATCAAAAAGGCTTACGACTACTTACTATTATCCATCACAAACTTAGCCACGGCTGGGCCAAGCTCTTTTTGTGACCGACCGCCTACGAACACACCAATGTGCCCGCCGGGGAAAGCATACGATTCTTTTATTTTTGAACCTACTTTATCCATAATAGGCGTGGTGGAAGAGTTTGGAATTATAGTATCGTGCACAGCGTATACATTGAGGAATGGCGCCGTCATTTTTTTCAAATCTACTTTGCGGCCGCCTAGTTCAAACTCGCCTTTTATTAGTTTATTATCACGGAAAAGGTCTTTGATGTACTTACGGAAAAGCTCGCCGGGAATGGCTGGCAAATCAGTTTTCCATTGCTCCATGCGGAGGAATGACAAAAGTTTTTCGCGGTCATCCAAGCTATTCATTACGCCGAGGTATTTGCTTATGTTCATACTTGGTTTTAGCATGGCAAAACCTTCGTCGAGCATTTCGCCTTTTATGAGGCCCATACTATCTACCATTGCATCTACATCTATATCTTTTGTCCAACGGTAAAGCATACACTCGTTGCTGCTAAAATCATAAGGCGCAACAAAAGTTGTAAGGCTATTTACTTTTTCGGGGTTCAGTGCTGAGTATATCATGCTGAAGGTGCCGCTTTGGCAAATTGATAGCAAATTAATTTTTGGCATATCATGTTTTTCGCGCAAAAAATCAACAGCATCGCTAAAGTACCCATCAATATAATCTTCCATGGTGAGGTACTGATGCTTGCGCTCGGGGTAGCCCCAATCCATAATATACACTTCCAATCCTTCGCTAATTAGTTTGCGCATGAGGCTACGGTCGGGCTGAATATCAAGCACCGTTTGGCGATTCATGAGGGCAAAACTTACCAAGCAGGGGATTTTACATTTTGGTGTTGTATCGGTATCGTAGCGGTACATTTTAATGTGGTCTTGCTCCCAAACGAGTGTTTTGGGGGCGGTGGCTACGTCTATTTCGTCGATAGATTGTAGGGTTTCGTAGCCTTGCTTTAGTTGGTTGGCGGTGGTGCCAATGGCTTCCATTACTTTAGGAAAATCAATCATTGTGTTTTGTTTATTTGTTTATTCGTTTATATGTTTATTTTTTTGCTGCGCTGCTACTTCGTTTTTGTAGCATTTGCGCGACTTTTTCGGAGTGCAAACTTAGCTTTTGTTAGCATCTAAACCTATCACTACACAATGAATTTGCTGTTAAGGTTTTGATGAATGCGCTTTCTGGCTGTAATGGAGCAAAAAATGGATTGCAAAGAGAGGTAATTAAATAACGATTTTATAGGTGTTAAAGTTGAGCGAGATATGGAGTATTAAAAGCCTGAAAATTGGTTGGGGTTCAGAGTGGTGATTGCCTGGAGGGAATAAATCTTTTTTTCCACGGGTTGAGACGCGTGAAAATTCATTTTTGTGTTGAAACAGAATCAGAAAGATTTTAGTATCGCTAAAATTTCAATAGGAATGAGCTTTAGACCATTTAGGAAAAGTGATTATTGTGAATGGCTTTAGCCAAAAATTCTTAAATAGAAATCCTAGGCATTAACTACGTGTAGTCACCGAGGTGAAAAGAAGCTGATATAAACTTTATGGGTAAGTAATAGTGAAAGAATTATTTTTTAGAAATTCGTATGTTACATCTTTTCTATGAACTTTGCTAGTATCGTTTCTTAAAACATCCCACTCTGCCTGCGTAGTGGGCCGTGTGTCAAAAAAATAGACGGTAAATAAACCAGCGGGGAGGTCTGAAAAAACTTCATCCCACAACGGTCTTTGCCCAACATTTGACCCAACACAACCGCCCTTGCCTGCACCTCTAATTGGAGAAGCATAACCATCACGTATGGGGACGACAACTGGTAAAACAGTATCTGGAAAATGGCTAGTTGGGTAGTTTTCAGAATGCCAAAAAGACATCTCGTTGCCCGATCTATTCACAATACAAAGAGCCTCTTCCCCCGTAACTCCTTTAGGACAACCGGAATGAATAATTAGCAATAGTGGTAAGATCAAAATCAATATGGTTTTTTCAAAGTGCATATAATTAAGTCGGATTAAATGGTAAAGTTGTTAGTTTCAAGGTATGGTTTTTGCTATCCTCGGTGCATATTTATTATATAAAAAAATCCCCCTACGCAATGGCGGAGGGGGATTCAATTGTATAGTCTAAAATTAATTACTTCTTAGAAGTAGTTTTTTTAGCTGTAGGAGTGGTAGTTTTTGTTGCCGTTTTAGGCGCTGGCGTAGTTGTTTTTGCAGTTGTAGTTGCTTTAGGAGCTTCTTTGGTTGCTACTTTAGGGGCAATGTTTTCGGCAATTTTAGTGGCTACTTTCTCGGCTACTTCTGTGGCCGTTTTTACAGCTTCTTTGGTTGCAATTTTTACAGTTTCAGTAGCTTTTGTAGTGGTTTCGGTAGCTGCAGTAGCTTGCTTGCGCACCAGGTTACGAAGTTCTTTGTTCATTTCGTACATGCTTTTGTACATGCTGTCCATTTCGGTGCGCGTAACAATGGGTAGGCTGCTCATGGTTTTTTCCATTTGCGTGTCCATTTGTTTTTTCAATTTAAAACCAAGAGAAGACATCTCAGACTGGATTTGAGAAAAATGCTCGCTACCAAAAAGCTCAACCATTTCGGTATCCATGGTGTTCAAAAACTCAGTGTAGAACGTCATAAAGTTTTCGATGTTCTCGCCTTTTTGGATTTTTTCGTTCAACGTAGTAGCAAATTTTTGCATTCCTTTTGATCCTTTTTCGTACATCATGAACTTCATCTGTGTGTTTTTCATGTTGAACTTCACCATTTTATCGTTGATTTCGCGCATGGTTTCTACCATTGCTTTATCAGCGTTTGGCGTCATCATTTTCATGAAAGGATTGCTGGCGTGGTTAAACTGACCTTGCATCATGTTGTACATATTCATCATTTGCTCAAACGGTTGGTTCATGCCTTCGGTCATCTTGTTTTCAAATTGACCTTTGAAGTTGTTGTACATTTCAGTGCCTTGGGTTTGTATGTTGCCGTTCCAGTTTTGCATTTGGTTGGTCCAGTTTGTGTACATTTCGTTCATGTTATTATCGGGCATGAAAGAAAACATTTTGTCCATAATGTCTTTAGTCATTTCTGGGCTAAAGCTTTTGGTAAACGTTTCCATATCAAATTTACCGTTTTGCAACTGCTGCATCATTGGCATCCAAGTTTGAAACATTTTGGTATAAGTATCAGCATTGTTGAACATGGTAGTGAAAAAACCTTTTTTGTCACCGCTCATCATCGTGTTCATTTGCTCTTGAAAATTTGCCGTCATGTTTTTGTTCCACTCCGTCATTTGCTCGCCGGCTTTCTGCATCGTTTCTTGCATGTTGTTCATGGGGTTCGTATCCATGTTCATCATTTTCGCCATTGGGTTATTTTTCATCATCTCTTTCATCATGTTTTCGGTCATCATGTTTTGAGCGCTGTTCATTTGCTGCTGATACCAATTAGTAAAAAAGTCAGTAGGGTTTGTACTGTTGCTTTTTGTATCTTTCTTATTCCAAAAAGATTGTTGGGTTTCCATCCAGTTTTTGAAATAGTCGTTGTTCTTACCGGCAAACGAATTCATAAAATCTTTGTTCATTTCTTCAGTTGTTTTAGTTAAGTTTTCCATGGTTGATTGTGCTTGTTTGGTCCAATCAGCAAACATGTTCGTTGTTGTTCCGTTGTTTTTAGTTTCTGTGCTCATAATATTTATTTTTTTGTTTTTGTAAAATTTTGAAATGCAAAAGTAGAGAGATTATTTAGGCAAAACAACGTAAAACGTAAACTGCTTGTTACTGAACCTAGACTTAACATGCCATTGGCAAGGTTGGTTAAGGTGTAATTAACAAATGGGCCATAATTTGGATGAAAACAACGAATCTGATAACGGGCAATTTACAATTGGGTGGGAGTAAAGCATTTTTATATATAATAAAATAGGTAAGCGTGTTATTTCTATACACAAAAAAAGTCTGTCTACTCGCTACTCACTACTCCCTACTACTATATATTCGCCCAAAAATTTATAAAAAATGATAAAAGTAGGAGACGAATTCAAGCATGATTTCTCGTTCACGCAGGAGCAAGTAAACACATTTGCCGAAATAACCGGCGACACCAACCCCTTACACATTGACGAAGCAGCGGGCGCGGCCAGCATTTTTGGCAAGCGAATAATGCACGGCCATCTAAGCCAAAGTGTTTTTACAAAAATATTTGGCACCATGCTACACAATGACGGACACATATATATGATGCAAAAATCTCAGTTTTACAAACCTATGTTTGTGGATACGATGTACCAAGCGGTGATTACTGTAAAAGAAATTTTCCCCGATAAAAACAGGGTATCCTACGAAACAAAAGTGATTGACCCAGCCGATGATTCAGTATGCGTAAACGGCGAAGCGCTGTTGATGAATAAGAAGGCGTATGTGTGGTAGCTAAAAATTAAGCAATTTGAAAAGGTCAATCTTTAAAAGGTTGGCCTTTTTTATTGTGCTAAAAAAGTTTAGCACAACACTAACGCCAAAACTTCATTTCCATGATAAATAAACTTCATTTTTACCCGCATCAAACGAACCTTCAAAAAAACATTGTGGGCGCTAGGCATTTTGTTTATCCTCGCCAATGTAATGGTTTATAATCATGCTTACCGGTTCACACATTTTTCTGCAAGTAGCTCCTCCAGACCAAAACAGCCTGAAGATTTAAGCTTCGGTGAAAAGTTGAATACTTTATTTTTTGGCGTGAGTGTGCCAAAACCTAAAAATAGTATTGAGCCTTCTCGCCCATTTACAACCTTCACTTTGCAAAGCCATGAGCAGCTCGAAGGTTGGAAAATCCCCGTGGCGGCGCCTAAAGGTGTGGTTATCCTTTTTCATGGTTACATAAGTAGCAAATCTCAAATTCTCGATTATGCCGAGGCATTTAACCAAAAAAATTACACCACCGTGCTGATTGATTTTATGGGCAGTGGTGGCTCGGGCGGGTTAGAAACCACGATAGGATTTAAAGAAGGCCGTGATGTAAAAGTTGTTTTTGATTATGTAAAAAAGCAACATCCCAACCAGCAAATTGTGCTTTTTGGTTGCTCCATGGGCGCAGCATCTATCATGAAATCGATCGAGCAATACAATATAAAACCCGACAAGATAATATTGGAATGCCCTTTCGGCACCATGCTACAATCTGCCAAAAATAGATTTGAAGCCATGAATATTCCTGCAACGCCATTCGCTCATTGGCTTATTTTTTATGGTGGTTTGCAAACGGGCTTCAATGCCTTTGAACACAACCCTGAAAACTATGCCAAAAAAATAAACATCCCCACCGCGCTTTTTGTAGGTGCAAAAGATGCCCGAGTTACGCGCGCAGAAATTGACAATATTTATAATAATTTAAACGGCGAAAAAGCGTTGGGCATTTTTGAAAACTCGGCGCATCAAAATTATTTGACAAATGATGTGGATGCTTGGCATACCAAGGTGGATTCTTTTTTATTGAAGTAGTACCTAAAAAGTGGAACGTTTTGTATATTTCATATCTTGGTTTTAATTCCCGGGAATATCTTTGATAAATCAATCTTCTTTTTAATTACGTCTGGCATATGAATAATTTTTGGTTCAAAAATCTTCTGCCACAAACTCCTATTTGTGAAATCATAGTTC
>JBBSPP010000071.1:0-9594 GCA_038258625.1 Chitinophagales bacterium | reverse complement strand
GTAGGCAGCGCCCGCGACGAAATTGGCAAATCTGGCTTCGCGCATTTCTTTGAGCACATGATGTTTCAGGGCAGTGATAATGTGGCCGATGAGCAGCACTTTAAAATTATTACCGAAAGCGGCGGCACCTTAAACGGCAGCACCAACCGTGACCGTACAAATTATTTTGAAACCGTACCCGCCAATCAGCTAGAAAAAATGCTGTGGTTAGAGGCCGATCGTATGGGCTTTTTGCTTGATGCTGTTACACAAAAAAAGTTTGAAGTACAGCGTGCAACCGTAAAAAACGAGCGCGGGCAAAACTATGATAATCGCCCCTACGGATTGGTAGGCGAGGTAACGAGTAAAAACTTGTATCCCTACGGGCATCCATACTCTTGGCTCACCATTGGCTACATCGAAGATTTGGACAGGGTAGATGTCAATGATCTCAAAAACTTTTTCATGCGATGGTACGGGCCTAATAATGCTGTGCTCACTATTGGCGGCGATATTGATAAAAAACAAACATTGGCTTGGGTACAAAAATTATTTGGCAGCATTCCCCGCGGTCCAGAGGTTAGCCCTGTGCAAGTGCCCGCCGCTGTGCTACAAGGCGACCGCTACATAACCCTCGTTGACAATTACGCCAAAATACCTATGCTCGCCGCTACCTTACCCACCGTGCCCCGCCACCATCCCGACGAAGCTGCAATTGATTGTTTGGCTGATATTTTGGGCGGCGGTAAAAGTTCTATTTTGTATCAAAGCATGGTAAAAACTCAAAAAGCACTGAATGCAAGTGCTAGTCATCCCACGGCCGAGTTGGCGGGTGAGTTTACCATACGCCTTATGCCCACAGAGGGCAACACACTAGCCGATATGGAAAAAGCCGTACGTGAAGCAATCGCTTCAATTGCGAAAAATGGCGTGGATGCAAAAGATGTAGAACGATTCAAAAAATCACAAGAGGCCAGCAAAATATACCGCTTAGAAAGTGTAAGCGGCAAAGTATCCGAGCTGGCCGCCTACTATACGTTTACCGGCGACGCCAATTATATAGCCGAAGATATGCAGCGATACACCAAGCTAACCGTGGCCGATGTGATGCGCGTGTTCAATAAATATATCAATGAAAAACCAATGGTAATTGTAAGCGTAGTGCCCAAAGGCCAAGAAAATTTGATAGCCAAAGATGAAAGCTATGTGGTGGATAATAGCGGCTACGCTGCGCCAGACTACGGTTACGACAAGCTAACCTACAATAAGGCAACAGATAATTTTGACCGAAGCAAGCAGCCGCCATCGGGCAAAGCTGTAAGCATTACCGTACCCAAAGTAGAAAAAACTACAGAAAAACTAAACGGCGCAACGGCCAAAATGATGATGAGCTACAGCAATGAAATTCCAATTATTGCCCTGCGCATCAGCATGAAAGGCGGACAAATGGTGGAGCAAAACGACCTCACCAAAGCTGGTGTTGCTAGTCTTTTTTCCAGTATGATGAACGAGGATACAAAAAAATACACCGCAGAACAAATTGCCGATAAGCTGGATGAGATGGGCAGTAGCGTAAGCGTTTCTACAAGTTTTGACAGAATAAATTTTACCGTGCGCACGCTGACCAAAAACTTGGCAGCAACATTAGAAATTCTAAACGAGCGGATGTACGCCCCCGTTTTTGACCAAGAAACTTTTAGCAGAATAAAAAATCAGCAATGAGAAAGTATAAAAAATAGTAAAACACGAGCAAGCACCGTGGCCAGCGAGGCGTATGATAAAGTGCTGTACGGTTACGAATCTGTACTAGGTAACCCGAGTGGTGGGCGAGAAGCAACGGTAAAAAATATTGAACTTGCCGACATTCAAAAATACTATGATGCTTATGTGGGTGCTAATGATTTGCAGGTGGTGCTCGTGGGAGATTATGATAAAAATGATATAGCACAAATAAAAAATGTAATAAAAAAACTACCCGCAAAAAATCCGCAGATTGCTAAAATGCCGCACCAACTTGGCAAAGTTCCTGCAGGTTTTAGCAGTAACGATGACAAAGTAATTTATGCTATGAACATACCCAAGGCTGCCCAAACAGAATTTAGAATTGGCTATAACACAGGCCTTATGTACGATACGAAGGGTGAATATTACCAATCGGGCCTCATGAATTACCCGTTAGGCGGCGCGTTCAACAGCCGCATCAATTTGAATTTGCGCGAGGATAAAGGTTGGACTTATGGCGCACGTTCATTTTTTAGCGGTGATGATTATAGTGGAGCGTATACTTTTTCATCAGGCATTAAGGCAGATGCGAGTGTGGATGCATTGAAAGAAGTAATGAAAGAATTAACGAACTATAATACGAAAGGCGTAGACGAAGACGAAGTAAAATTTATGAAAAGTGCGCTGAGCCAAAGCGATGCGCGCAAGTATGAAACAGCTTTTCAGAAGCTAGGGTTTTTATCAAATATGCTTAACCGCGATTTGGATGTAACGTATGTGGACGAGCAAAACGCCGTCCTAAAAAAGATGACCGTGGCAGATATGAATAAGATGGCAAAAAAATGGATTGACCCCAAGAAAATGAAAATCGTAATGGTAGGCGATGTAAGCAAGTACGAAGACGAACTAAAAAAACTAGGCTATAAAATAGTGATGGTGGATAGCAATGAATAGGTTTTAGTGAATAATTAATAATTAATAATGAATAGTGAAAAATGCCTAACCGATTTTAGGGTTGAATAATTATAAAAAACTGGTAGTAGCTTCTCGTTACTACCATTTTTTTTGTTAGGCATGGGTGTAAAATTATTGTCGTCTTCAAATTTTTTTTATTGCATTAATAAATGATGCAATATCTCTATCTGGTGTTGCCCACGAAGTAATAATTCGCACAGCTGCTTTTTCTTCATCTATTTTTTGCCATACGTAAAAGTCGAAATTTTCAGAAAGTTTTTCTATTTGTTCCTTCGATAAAATAGGAAAAATTTGATTGGTAAAAGTTTCTACCAAAAAATTACAACCTGCATCTACCAAGGCTTTTTTTATTTTCATGGCTTGATCGTTGGCATGTTTTGCAAGGTCAAAATAAATGTTTTCTTTGAGCAATTCTTTGAACTGCATGCCCAGCAATCTGCCTTTTGATAGCATGGCGCCGCGCTGTTTTTTGCTGTAGTCAAAATCTATTTGTAGGGTAGCATTACTTATCACAATAGCCTCGCCAATTAGAGCGCCGTTTTTTGTGCCGCCCAAATAAAAAATATCAGTCAGATCTGCAATGTCTTTTAGTGTCAAGTCATTTGTACTTGCCATCAATGCTTGCCCCAAGCGTGCGCCATCCATGAACAAATACAACTCATTTTTTTTGCAAAAAATGGAAAGCGCTTCAAGTTCTTTTTTACTATAAATTGTGCCCAGCTCGGTAGCGTTGGAGATGTACACCATCTTTGGTTTTAGCTGATGGGGTTGTTTATTGTGCTCGTCTAAAATTTCTTGTATGTGGGCTGGAGTTAGCTTTCCCTCGGTAGTTTTTACAGTGCTTACCTTATGGCCAGTGGCTTCAATAGCGCCAGTTTCGTTAGTGGCAATGTGGCCCGTGCTGGCGGCAATTATACTTTCGTAGGGTCGGAGAGCGGCGGCGGCAACTAGCAAATTTGCCTGTGTACCACCACTTACGAAATGGACTGCCGTGTGTGGCGATTCACACAATTTTAAAATTATCGAACTAGCCTCTTTCGAATAAACATCATGACCGTAACCATCTTGCTGGTCTAAATTATTTTGAGCCAAAGCAGATAAAATATTTGGGTGACAACCCTCGGAGTAATCGTTTCGAAAAGAGATTTTCATAGTAAAAAAAATATAGATTCAAATGTACGTGATGCAGGATTGTTTTTTTCTTTCCAAAAAATTTATAGAGTGACGAGCTTATAAAGAAGGAAGTATATTTTATAATCAACTTTTTGAAGGAGTACTTACCTTCACGACCAAACAAAAAAATTATGGCATTTATAGAAACTACATCGAAAGAAAAAGACAGACCAATTTCGCTTTACTACGAAGATTTTGGCGAGGGCAACCCTGTAATTTTAATACATGGCTGGCCGCTAAGTAGTGCCATGTGGGAGCAGCAACGCTGGGCAATTATAGAGGCGGGTTACCGCTGCATAACATACGACCGACGTGGGTTTGGCCTCAGCGACCGATCTTGGACTGGCTACGATTATGATACTCTGGCGCAAGATTTGAAAGATCTGATTGATCAGTTAGATTTAAATAATGTTACCCTCGTTGGTTTTTCCATGGGGGGCGGCGAGCTGGCGCGCTACGTAGGAAAATTTGGCACGGAGAAAATTTCTAAATTAATTTTTCTAAGTTCCATTGCACCGTTCATGATGAAAACGGATGATAATCCGGACGGTGTACCTGAGGAAAATTTGGATGGAATAAAAGTTAACATTCAAAAAGATCGATTAAAATTTTTGACTGAATTTAGTAAAGGTTTTTATAACTATGATGATAATAAAGATACCGTGAGCCAAGAACTGTTGCATTACGATTGGGGTATTGCAGCGGGTGCTTCGCCAAAAGGTACTATTGATTGTGTAAATGCTTTTGGCAAAACAGACCTGCGCGAAGATGTAAAAAAGATAGACGTACCTACATTATTTATACACGGCAGTGCCGATAATACGGTGCCTATAAAACCCACCGCGCAGCAGGGACATGAGTTGGTGGCAAATTCTAAACTTGAAATCATTGAAGGCGCGCCACACGGATGCATCATTACGCACAAGGAAAAAGTGAACGAGCTGATACTGAATTTTTTGAAAAGCTAAAAAGCGCGTTACACAAAAAAAGGGTTGGCAATTCGCCAACCCTTTTTTTGTGTAAAAAATTTAATTCGTTTAAGGAAAATTATACATCCAAATCGTCTTTGAATCTGTCCTCGCTTCTGCGGTTAACGATTAAGCGGTAAATCCATATTCCAACTAATATTGTTATTGCCCCGCCTATAAATGGTAAAAAAAATGAAGTCATAGTTTAAGAATTTTAGAATTATAAATATAGTTCAATCAGTAGGTTTTTTTCAAAAAAAAGTACAGCGTTTAATTTTTCAAGTTGTTTTTCTGCGTGTAAGATAATTTTTACCACTCATAAATAATACCGGCGGTAAGGGTGGAAAAGTTTAGCCAGTTTTCGGTAAAGCCATCGCCAGGGCCAGTAATATTATCAGAAGTGCCTGACGCACCACCGCTCAAATACCGCAGATTTAAAAATGCTGTAATTGGCTTGCTAACCTGGAAACCTCCGCGCAAACTAGCATCCAATATGGCGCCTACTACATCATTATCATCGCCATTTAGGTAGCTTACGGGTGCATAAAAGCCGTCAGCTTCTAGCTCGGCAAATGCCCATTTTGTAACTTGTTTTCGGCTTCTGATTTTTAGCGCGGGCACAGGGCCTACGTTTCTATTGGTGCGGTAGCGGCTACCATCCAATGATTCAAAAGAAATTGTGGCGTTTCGGATTTGGAGTGATGCACCAAAACCAAAAGAAAAACCTTCCCTATTGGGAGCCAACTCGCGCAAGTAACTAAGGCGATAAAAAGGAAAACCATACAATAATTTTACCCCGCTACCTGCCGGGAAAAGTTGATTATCCACTATCAAATCTTTATCTAAATAAACTTGTGATTCAAGCTTTAAGGGTTGGTATAAAAAAATCCAGGTGTTTCTTTTTTTATATTCAAGCTCCATAGAATATCGTTGTACTGCAAAAAGCACATCCTGCCCGCCATCTTTTACATAGCTAAAATAAGTACCTTTTTTGCCAAACTGAATATTATGACTCAGCGCACCCAACGCGCCAAACTCTGCCACTGCACGGAATACATAATTTTTAGTTTCCTTGTCGGCAACGGTACTTTGGGCATTGGTTTGGCATGTAAGTAAGATGAGCGTAACGAGAAAGGCAGTTATTTTTTGCATACTGGGAGTGATTTTTTAGAATGTAAACTCAGGCAAAAGTCAACACCACAGAACTAGGTGTTTTATATGTTCTCGGTTATTTTTTATACAATTTTTTTTAGAAAAAAGTAATACTTAAAACATAAAGACGCTAAGATTGCATTTGATAATTGCCTAAAAACGCGCGCCTTTCAAAAGTAATTCGTTCTTTAATTGCTTTATTTCTTGTTGTTGATTATTTATTTTATCGAGCAAATTTAGCACCACGTCTATCCCCTCGGGTGTGAGGCTGAGGTCTTGGTGCAGTCTTATAATTTTATCCAGCTGATGCACTTCTTTATCATGTATGCACTTTGATTTTTCATGAATGTGTATTTTTATTAAACCGGCCTCGTGTAGCTGATCAATAAAAAATGTTTCTACTTGGTAGTGTGTGCAGATAGTTTTTATTTTTATAAAAGATTGTTTAGCCATTGGTACGGAGATTTTTGAGTGTTGTAAAAAGTGCTATTTCTTCATCGGTAAGCTTGGTAGGTAGTATTATTTCGTAGGTGATGATAAGGTCGCCGTAGTCACCTTCTTTTTTATATTTTGCAAACCCTTTACTCGCCACTTTTACCTTTTTACCATTGGGCGTTTCGGGCGCTACTTTTAGTTTTACACTGCCGTGTAGGGTATCAATATTTATGTGGCCGCCAAGTAGGGCGGTGTATAAATCTATGGGTACCGTGCTATACAGTGTAGCACCGCTGCGGGTGAATGCGGTATTATTTATAAGGTGGAAGGTAATAATCAAATCGCCATTGGGCCCGCCGTTCATGCCTTGGCCACCTTTGCCTTTTAGCCTGAGAGATTGACCATCCTCGATGCCGGCGGGTATGGTAAATCGTATTTTCTTATCGCCTACTTGGATGACTTGGGTGTTGTTATTCAATGCATCGATGAGCTCAATTTGCATATCGGCTACTACATCTTGGCCTTTGTATTTTACACTGCGGCCGCCGCGCTGCCCACCACCACTACCACCAAACATGGATTGAAAGTACTCTGAAAAATCACCTTCGTCAAAACTGCCTGCCGCGCCTTGGGCGCGGCCTGCTTGTTGATATTGTTTTTGTTGCTGCCGTTGTTTTTCGATATCGTCTGCGTGTTTCCAATCTTTGCCGTATTGGTCATACTTTTTACGGTTGGCTTTATTGCTGAGTACTTCGTTGGCTTCGTTTAGCTCTTTAAATTTTTTTTCGGCGGCGGCATCGCCTGGGTTGAGGTCGGGGTGATGCTTGCGGGCTAGCTTGCGATAGGCTTTTTTTATATCGGCCTCGGTGGCAGTTTTATCTAGGCCTAATATTTTGTAGTAATCTATAAATGGCATTTGGTGTGTTGTAATGTTGTTTGCCAAAAGTAATTAAAGCATATTATAAAAATGGAATGCAAGGCAAGCTTGATAAAAAAATGTGGCGACTATTTAGTGGGATTGCTGTTATTGTTTTACCAGGTTGTTGGTGATAACACCACGACGGCAGAAATATATCCATCACGAAAAATATTTATCGACTTATTTGCTCAAGTTCACCATATTTGTAAAAAATTAAATAAATAATGACAATGGAAAAAACAATAGAGAAGATAAGGACCAGTTGGGCTCTGATTGAGCATAAATTGCGCGAGGAGTACCCTAATTTGAACGACAAAGATTTTACTTATCAGGAAGGTAAGGAGCAGGAATTGTTTGACAATATAGTACAAGTAACAGCTAAAACCCAGGACGAGGTTCGAGAATTTATTAATTCTTGTTGTTAACTACTATTGGTTTTCTTTCAGTTTTATTTAATAGAAACGGCTGGTAATTCAGCTGTTTTTTTTGTGCCAATAATGAACGGGTTAAGGTAGGCAAAGGTCAATTTTAATTTTTTTCAGCGCAGTAGTCTTGTGTGCCGTGGTCACGCCTTGGCGACAGATGCTGCGGTTTTACATGTGGTTGAAAAAAAAACCCGCCGAGTGCATTGCAAGAAAATCGGCGGAGAAAGAAAAATATTTGGGCGTAGTTGCAAACTACGCCCAGGTAAGAGGCTACTCGGCATTCTTGGGCTAGGAGGGTGAACGGGTAGCTTTGGCGGTTTTCGGAGCAGAGGTTTTCGGTTTGTTGGGTTGCCCGTATTCCTTTATGGCTGATGTTAGTGGCTTTTATATTTCATTTAGCTATTTGGATTATCATTTAATTATATTTTTTCATTTCAAAATGTAATATCCTATTCCTCCTAAAATGAAGAATATTCCTGCATAAATGTCAAAGTGGTCATTTTCTTTTGGTAACGTTTTTTCTATGCTCAAATAATTGGCCGATTTTTTTGAAGCGGAAAGAATAAAAATATAGCGCGTTCTATCAAACAGATGATTTTCGTATTCTTTTGGAATTGTCAATTTAACTTTATCTCCTTCTTTTATGTCGTTTTCGAAAAGTGTTTTATAAAAGAATGATATAAAGTCTGCTTTGATTTGGAATGTACAAGGATATTCATCTAACCAAATATAATATTGTTCTGAACTTGATCTAAAGCCAGGAATTCTTTTAAATGAATAATCAGACACTTGTCCCTCTATGTATAAAACATCGTTTTTGGAAGTTAAGTTTGGTCTTGTAAATTCATGATAAAAGAAAAGGAGTCCAACTGCAATTGCTGCAACTGTCACAAAATAATTGTCAACCCATTTGAATATTCGTTTTAGTTTCTGCAAGTTTTTATTATCATTCGTTCTAATTGCACACAACGTTCGTGGCTATAATGAGTACGGACTTACGAAGCCAAACTCCAAGCTATAACGCTGTTAGCCAAAGCTACACTTTTGCTTTATTTTTTCCTAAAGTGAATGGGTAGCTTTGGCGGTTTTCGGAGCAGAGGTTTTCGGTTTGTAGTGTTGCCCATATTCCTTCATAGGTGATGTTGTGCGCAGGTTTCCTTACCATTGTTCCCAAAAAATCCTAATAGCAGGTTTATCATTTTTGTCATTACATAATTGAAAGTCTAATTCCATTCCGTCTTCAAATGCAAAATTGAAAGTGTTTTGTCCAACTGCTAATCCTTCAAGAGTCTGACCATGCGACTTCTTTATTTCTAAAACATTATCATTTTTATCCTGAGCGTATGGTTTGTCTTCTAAAATACCATCTGTTGCATCTCCAAATTTGTCTGAGTTTATACTTTGTAATTTATTCTCAGGAGTTCCACCAGTTCCAAAATCAGATTTAATAATATTTCCTTCTCGATAAGCCAAAGCCCAAGAGTTGTTGTCAAGATAGATTAGAAAACCAGCATTCCCAACAACAGAATTAATTACTTTATGACCAGTAACGTGATTTCTTAATTGGTCTAAATTTATTGCATAATCACTATTAACTAAACCGTCAATAAATTCTTCAGAGATTTGAGGCTCACTTGCCTGGGCAGGTTTAGAAAGATGCGTGTTCTTTTTTCGTTCTTTACTATACCAATAAAGTCCAAATACAATTAGTATACCGAGCAATATTAAAAGATTCTTCATTTAGGGATTTTATTTTGTCAACTTGCGCACAACGGATGGGTAAATGTAGAGTTGTGAGGAACGAGCAATTCTATATTTACCGTGTTGTGTTGAGTGTTTCTTTATT
>JBBSPP010000070.1:0-9611 GCA_038258625.1 Chitinophagales bacterium | reverse complement strand
GTTGCTCAGTAATGTTGACTGATTTAGGAAAAGCGGATCCGAAAAAAGTATTGGATGCAGCACATGCGTCCACACATTTTGGACCTGGCGGTAGAGATAGAGATACACAGTATAGAATGCCACAAGAATTGTTGGATGCTTTTGAAAACAACTATTTTTTGAAAGGAAAAAACATGACGCAAATGGCGCGCAAAAGTTTGGGAACGCAAGGCGATGGAAATCACTTTTTGTTTGTGGGGACTTCTAAAAAAACAGGCAATACCATGTTGGTTACTCATCATGGTTCTCGATCTGTAGGTGCTAATTTATACAAAAAAGGAATGCAAGTAGCGGAGCGATACCGCCGAGAATTATCACCAACAACTTTAAAACAAAACGCTTGGATTCCGTTTGATACAAAAGATGGCGAAGACTATTGGGATGCTTTGCAAGTGATTCGTAGTTGGACAAAACAAAACCATATTTGTATTCATGATGCTACCGCAGAAAAGTTGGGCGTAAAAATTGAAGATAGATATTGGAACGAGCACAACTTTGTTTTCAAAAAAGACGATGTGTTTTATCATGCAAAAGGAGCCACTCCTTTGGACAAAAGTTATATGCCAGATATTACTGGCCCACGTTTAATTCCTATGAATATGGCCGAGCCAATTTTGATAGTAGAAGGAGAAACGACCGATTCCAATTTGGGATTTGCACCGCACGGTGCCGGTAGAAACGTGAGCCGAACCGCACATAGAAAATTGAAAGGCGAACAAGCGATTGAAGAAATTTTTAAAGAAGAAACCGATGGTTTGGACATTCGTTTTTACTCTGAAGAAATTGACATTACCGAATTACCCTCTGCTTATAAAAGTGCGGCAACCGTGCGTCAACAAATGGAAGAGTATGGCTTGGGAAAAGTGATAGACGAGGTAATGCCTTATGGTAGCATCATGGCCGGTAATTGGCAAAAAAATGCGCCATGGAAAAATAGACGACGAAAGGAATAAATTGGATGAACGGGGTGAGAAGCTGTGAAAAGAAACTATACAGACAAGCTGTATTGGTGCTTCTCACCCTTGCGTTCAGGTTTTTTTTAGTAAAAAGAAGGCTTAATAAAACTGCGAAATTGGATTAAAACAAAAAAGACGTTTATAGTAAACGTCCTTTCATTTTTTTAAAAAAATTACTTTGAATAATATATTTCAAAATCTACTCTCCGGTTTTGAGCGCGACCTTCTTCGGTATCGTTGGTCATAATTGGTTTTGTTTGCCCTACGCCCGATGAGTATATCCTGTTGGCGCCAATGCTTTTATCTACGATAGCGGCTTTTACATTCGTCGCTCTGTCTAGCGAAAGCTTCATGTTCTTAGAAGCCTCACCCGTATTATCAGTGTGGCCCGTTACGATTAATTTTACGTTTTGGTATTTGTTCATCACCTCGGCAAAACGATCCACCCGACCGTTAAACTTCGGTTTCAAATCGCTGCTGCCCACTTCAAACATATCGGTTTCGGGAAAGGTGAGTAATATTCGATTGCCTTTCTTTTTGATTTTTGCATCTGGGAATGATGATTTGATCATACTGTAGACATCTTTCATTACTTTTTTCTGTACGGTACAGCCAGTAAAAATAGTAGTGAATGCGAATAAGGTGGCTAGTAAAATGGTAGTTGTTTTCATAATAGTATAATTTTTTTATTACTACGAAAATATAAAATGTGTTGACCCAGTGGTATAATAATTATGCTTCGCCATTATAAAATATTTAGGTATATGATTAAGAAGTTATTTGATTTTTAAAAGTTCCTGCAATACAATATGAAATTTAAACGTTGTTTAAAAGAGAAAAAATTATTGAAAATAAAATTTCAGTACACCGCTGCAATCAAAATTTTTGATGAAACGAATACCGCAAACGCCAAACAAATAGAACTTGGTAAGCCAAGGCGCTTAAAATTAATTGCCTTCAAAAGCTACAACTTTTTAATTATCTTCGCCCAACCCTAAATTTATTGAATACGACTAACCTGATATTTTAAAAATGTTACATTGAAAATAGCCGTAATAATTCCCGCACATAATGAGGAGCAAGCCATAGGGCTGGTGTTAAATGATATTCCGAAAAAGGTTGAAAATATAATTGTGGTATGTAATAATTGCACGGATAACACCGCGGTAGTAGCTGCTCAAAATGGGGTAATCGTTTTAAAAGAAGAGCAACAAGGATATGGCTATGCCTGCCTGCTGGGTATTGATTATGTAAATAAAAATTTGCCTGATACGGAAGTGGTAGTTTTTTTGGATGGTGATTATGGTGATTATCCAGAGCAACTCAGCGAACTAGTAAAACCTATAGCCGAAGAAAATATAGATTTTGTGATTGGAGCACGTGTAAAAAAATATCGTGAAGAAGGCTCGATGACTACACCGCAAATTTTTGGCAATGGACTAGCCACTTTTTTAATGAAATTGTTTTTTAATTCTCGATTTACAGATTTGGGACCTTTTCGAGCCATTAAATTAGAAAAGCTGAATGCGCTAAACATGGAGGATAAAACCTACGGTTGGACGGTGGAGATGCAACTAAAAGCACTTCGGCAACGTATGTCTTATACCGAAGTGCCTATGCGGTATAAAAAAAGAATTGGTGTGAGCAAAGTATCCGGCACTATGAAAGGTGCGGTAATGGCTGGAATAAAAATTTTAGGTTGGATATTTAAGTATAGTTTAAAAAAATAAAATGGTTGTAGTAGTACTTACAGTGGCGGGCGTATCGCTTTTTTTGATTCTTATTTATTCGTTTTTTACGCTAGCGCTGGCACTTAAGTATAACAAAATTAAAAGTAGCGAAACGGCTGCTCAAAAACTTTCTCCGCTTAACTCTGTAGAGAGCGAAAATAATTTCAACTCATCTGAAATTGTAAATGATGGGAATACAAATACACTTCCAATAGTAACTATCCAATTACCCATATACAATGAATTATATGTAGTGGATCGATTATTGGATGCTGTGGTTAGTTTAGATTATCCGATAGAAAAATTACACATTCAAGTATTGGATGATAGTACAGACGATACAAAAAATATTGTAGAAAAAAAGGTAAACCAATTAGTCAACGCGGGTTTTGATATTCAATTGTTGCATCGCATTGACAGAATAGGTTTTAAAGCAGGAGCACTAAAAGCAGCATTGCCTTTTGCCAAAGGAGAATTTGTTGCGGTTTTCGATGCAGATTTTGTGCCGCAGTCTAGTTGGTTGAAATTTGTTTTGCCTCACATTGTAAATAATAAAATTGGCATGGTGCAAACCAAATGGGGTCATTTGAATAGATCAGAATCACTGCTGACACAAGTACAAGCCATGCTGTTGGATATGCATTTTACGGTGGAGCAATTGGGGCGAAACAGTTTAGGGCATTTTATAAATTTCAATGGAACGGCTGGGATTTGGCGCAAGGAATGTATTATTGACGCGGGCAACTGGCAAGGGGATACGCTCACCGAAGACCTTGACCTGAGCTATAGAGCGCAGCTAAAAGGTTGGCAATTTAAATATCTAGAGCAAGTGGAAAGTCCAGCAGAATTACCCGCTACGATTAGCGCCTGTCGCTCACAACAATACCGTTGGAATAAAGGCGGTTCAGAAAATTTTCAAAAGTTTGCTGGGCAATTATTAAAAAACAAAACCTTATCTGCGAAAACAAAACTATTTAGTTATGCGCACCTTTTGAATAGCTCGCTTTTTTTGATCATTTTACTGATGGGTATTTTGAGTGTCCCACTTATGATGTTGTATCAAAGCGAAGAGCATAAATTATTTTTTATGGTGAGCCAAATTTTTGGCATCGCTACACTCAATTTTATTTTTGCGTACTGGCTCGGTTTCAAAGCGCAGTTTGGAAATAGCATTAAACAAAAGTGGAATTTCATTAAACTGTTTATTGTTTTTTTATGTATCGCAATGGGCTTTGCGGTAAACAATTCGCTGGCAGTTATCATGGGGCATTTGCGTGTGAGTAGTCCGTTTGTGCGTACGCCTAAGTACAATCAGGTAAAGCATAAAAATATTTATATGCGCAAGAGTTTCAATCTGGTTTTTTGGCTGGAAGTGCTTTTACTTGGCTATTTGGGTTATGGTATTTATATGGCCGTGGCTAATTTTAAGTATGGCTTGGCTTCGGGTATTTTTATTTTTATGTGTATGTTTTTTGTGGGCTTGCTATATCTTATTGTCAATTCGATTTTAGAAAAAAGATAGCTGATGTGGCAACAAAAAAATAAACCTTGGTTTGGGATAATTTTTGTAATTGTTAGCGCGCTCTTGTATACTAATCTTGCTTACTTTTTCCAGCGCGAAAACTTTTTGGAGTTTATAGTTTGCTATACGATTTTGTTTGCAGGCTTTTTATATATGCTCAAATTTTCGGGATATACTCAAAAGCAATTATTGTATATCGGGATTTTTTTTAGAATCATTTTTTTTGTAGCGATACCCTCTTTGTCGCAAGATTTTTATCGATTTATATGGGATGGCTATTGTTGCTTAAATGGCGTAAACCCTTACGTAACTAGCCCGGCCGAAATTATGACACCGGTAACTGTTACATTTCCCAATCAGGCAGAGTTAGTTGCCAAAATGGGTTCGCTCAGCGAAAACAATTTTTCTAATTACCCGCCGCTTAAACAATTGATTTTTGCTATTACTGCATTCGTAAGTGGCGGTTCTATTTTGATAAATATTGTTTTGCTACGGTTGTTTGTAATTGTGGCTGACATTGGATTGTTTTTAGTTTCTTGTAAACTCCTAAGGATTTTTAATTTAAATTCTAAGTTGGCATTTCTATATTTTTTAAACCCTTTGGTAATTTTGGAGTTGACGGGCAACCTTCACTTTGAAGGCATTATGGCGTTTCTTTTTGTAGGGAGTTTATATTTTATTGCTAAAAACAAAATCGTTACTTCTTCCTTTGCTTTTGCGCTGTCCGTTCTCGCTAAAATTATGCCTTTGCAATTTATTTTTATTTTGTTCCGGACCTTGCAATGGAAAAAATGGTTGGTGTTTAGCGTTATTGCATTTGTAATTTGTTTGGTATCATTTCTGCCATTTTTAGGAAATAGTTCTATACCAGATTTTATTGAAACTACGGCGCTGTGGTTCACCAATTTTGAATTTAATGGCAGCGTGTATAACCTTATTAAATACGTTGGCACAAAATGGGTGGGCTATAATCCGATCGCAATGGTTGGTCGATTCATCATAGTTTTTAATTTGATTGTGGTTGCTATTTTGTCTTTACGTAAAAGCAATAAAAATTTGAGCGGCGCAATTGAGAGTATGGTTATTCTACTAAGCGTCTATTTTTTTATGAGTACTACGGTGCATCCTTGGTACGTAATTACCATTTTGGCGTTGTCCGTTTTCACATCGTATAGCTATATTTTGGTTTGGACGTTTACAGCGGCTTTCAGTTATTATTTTTATAGTCAGCCGCAGTTTCAGCAAAGCGCGCTTATACTATTCCTAGAGTATTTGCCTGTGTTGGGGCTTTTCTTTTGGGAAATGACTGGGCGAAAATCAAATAGATTTGAAAAGCTTTTTTCAATTTAGCTTAAGCAAAAAATAGAAAATTCATTAATAGAAAAAGGAGCCAACTGCTTGACTCCTTTATTTTATTTTCAATAAATTTTTTTGAAATTCTTTACACGTCTATATCCACAAACTGATTGGTAAGCAAGGTCCAATCATAATCTAGAAATTTTAAATCAACTTTGGTATCGGGTATCAGTCCTTGATTTTTTAGTATTTTTTTTGTGCCACGCTTACCGCCAAAATCTCCTCGAAACCACGAGAATAAAGCAACTGCTTTCACCACATCTTCTTTTTTATCATACTCGGTTGTGTTTTTTAAATATCGCTTCGTCATAAAATCTAGTTCTTTATCTAAATTATCAGCGCTGTAAATTCCAACTGGTGGGCAGGATTTGGCACCACAATTTAGCGCAAAATGGATGCGCCAATCTCTATCGTCTACGCGCAATTTACGCTCCATTTTTTTAGGCAAAAATGTTCTAATATATCCGCCGCCTTTGTCCCACTGTGACTTACGAATGAAGCCGTGCTCAATTTTTTGAAAACACAATGTTTCTCCAGCAATATCAATTTGCGGTTTGGTAAAAAATGTGCCACGGTCGTCATACAATTTTGGATTGTCATTTAGTTTTATTTGAATAAAAGCGTTGTAAATATTTATCCAAAAAGCTAATTTTTCTTCGTCTGTTTTTAGCCCTTCGTAGAGTTTTGACATCGGCATTTCTTTCAATTCTTTTTCTAATGCCTTGGTACTTTTTTTTGCTTTTACTTTTTCCAAAAGTTGTTGCGATATTTCTACTAAACTGTTTTTAGCAGGCATATTTTTTGCAACTGCCGTAAACGTGAAAAAGCAAAGCAGTATAACAATTGAATATTTCATTTTCATATTTTCGCAAATATACCTCTTGCCTCGAGCGCACACTTGCAGAACTTCGGGCAGGGGTTATATAATTGAAACTAATGGTTCTATATGTTAGATTATATTCAAAATAGAAATGCTCTGAGGTAGTTGTTTAATTTCTGAAAATTATACATGTTGTGAAAATGAATGCTTTCAGGAATTTAGAAGTAAGGGATTATTAAAGTGAAATCCTACAAAGTCTTGAAGACCTTGTAGGATTTTATTTACAAATAATAAGCGTCCATCAGAGCCGTTATAATATCGCGCACAACAAATAAAGTGCTCTCCGCATTTACAAAATGAGTTTTATTATCTTTTAAAGTTACCACCTCATACTCTGTACTCATTGCGCCATCGGCTTTTGCTTCGGCAATTTGTTTGCCATCGTGATTATAAATTTTTATGCGCATAACGATTGTACCGTTGGAAGCTTGCTGTGATTTCTTCACGGTAGCTATTTCTTTAAAATCTTGTTTTACTGAATTACCAAAAACTTGAATTTTGGCATCACGATTGCGCTCAAGCAGCGGTTCTTTTTCGGATTCTTTTTTGGTTGGATTCATATCTACATTGCCACCAAAATAAATACCGCCCGAAATTGCATTCATAAATATGGGTTCGCTGCGGTACTGATAGACGCCCTTTTTTACTAGTTCAGATTTTACAAATGCCTTCGCAATTTTTTTATCAAACCCTAGGTTACCTGGGCATTCTCCTTTATTATCTGTTTGTAAAAAGATTACGATGTATCTAAAATCGGGAGCAGGTTTTCCATTTGGTTTGAAGCTTACAATTTCTTCATCATTGGCATTGTAGAGTGCATAGCTTTTTACTAAGCCACCGCTTTTTTCTACGCGGCCTACTTGCTCGCCGTTGTATTCTAGGTTGCCCTCTTTATCTAAGTTTTGGGCGAAGAGAGAAAAAGGAAAAAGAATTAATACAAATATGATCAGTGATTTCATGACTACTAAAATAAGGATTTTTTAAGTAAGACTATTCATGTCACCAACCCCTTTCTTAATTATTACGTCTTCTTCATTACAAAACCCTTTAAGATGAAAAAAATACTAGTCGTTCTTTTAATCATCTTTTCTTTTTTAACCCAAATAAATGCACAATGCAACACAAGTGTATTGTATAGTTTTGGCCCTACTTGTGGTAGTGTAAATAATGGCGGCATCGCTGTTACAACTACTGGCGCGTTGGGCACGGTAAACTATACCTTGATGCCTGGCAGTGTTACAAATGCTACCGGTAACTTTCCTAATCTCAGTGCAGGTACTTACACGATAAGTGCGGTGGATAGTTTTTTATGTTCGAGCTCCACAACGGTAACACTAAATACACCGGCGCCGATTGTAATAAATAGTATTTCGCATTTGTATTGTGACAATTATCCTTTGAATAATTTTAATACAACGGTGAATGCCGTAGGCGGTAGTGGTGTTTATACATTGAACATTGTGCCTACTGCTCCAAAAGTTGGTAATCAAGCACGACTGCTGGCAAATACGACCTACACGATTACCGTACTTGATGCCAATGGCTGTACGGCATCTACAGTTTATACGCACAACCCACCAGCATATACGCCTTTGCAAACGTCATCAATTACTTCTAATAGTTCATGTACTTTGACAAATGGAAACGGCAGCTTTTGCATAACGGCTACTGGTGGTTTTCCGCCTTATACTTATGGTGTTGTCAATCCTAGTTTATCTAGTAGTACAGGTTGTTTTAATAATTTGAATTTTGGTACTTATGGACTATTTGTTGTGACCGATGCGAATGGCTGTAAATTCTATGACTCAATCGCTGTGAATATTAATAATAATACGCCCAACAATTTTATTTATAACAAGACACCACCGTCTGGTTGTAATAGTACTGACGGTGCAATATGTGTATCAAGTGCTTTAAGCGCAACGGCACCCTTAGACTACAAATTAAATAACGGTACTTATCAGTCAAGCAATTGTTTTAATAATCTGGGTGTTGGAACTTTTACTATTACTGTAAAAGATGCAAACAATTGTACAGGAACTGAAACGGTCACGTTACAAAGTTCTCCTATATACATAAATACAACTTTTACCAATCCAAGCTGCGCTAGTAACAATGGGCAAATATGCGCCACAGTTGTACAAGGCGGTACGGCACCATTTAATTACGCTCTTAACGGAGGCACACCTCAAAGCTCAAATTGTTTTACAAGTTTGGGTGCGGGCATTTATACAATAACTGTAACAGATGCAAACAATTGCACGCAGAGTGCGGTAAGAACTATAAGTAGTCCAAATTTTTTAAACTTCCCAACGAGTACTCAGCAGACATGTACAGCACTTGGGTCTATTCAGACTAGCGTATCGGCAAGTGCTAATTTGCCCGTAACCTATCTTTTACTCCCTTTGAATATTACTAATACTAACGGTACCTTTAATAATTTACCTGCAGGGAATTATACCATTCAGGCTACTGATGCCACTAGCTGTGTTAGTTTTAAAAATGCTATTGTATATCAAAATACAAACTATTCTGGCAATCCAACCATCAGCACAAATCTCGGCATCTTAACCATCACCGCGCCCACAGGAATGACACCACCACTGCAATATAGGATAACTGGTAGCGCATATCAAAGCGCGAATACATTTGCCATAAACCCTTGCGGAGGCTCGTATAATTGTGAGGTAAAAGATGCAAACGGTTGCGTTGCCAACAATTTTCATACCGTCCCCGCGCCTAGCTCATTGGCTGGTTATTCGATAAATGCAAATCTTACACAACCAAATTGTGGAGCGAACGATGGCAGTATTGATATAATCACTTCTCCCGCTAATGCTGCAATAACGTATTGCCAGTACGTTGGGTGTAACAGTACAACTAGTTTATTTACTAATTTGGGTAACGGAAATTATAGCTATTTTGTAAGCGATGGCATTGGCTGTACCAAGGTTACTTATAATTTGAATGGTGCTGCCAATTGTGGGTCGGTAAGTGGTAACGTATTTCATGATGTAAATAATAGTTGCGTACAAGAGCCTGGCGAAATAAGATTGCCCAGTATGCAACTGGTTTTGGCACCCGGTGGACATGTAACGTACACCAACAATAATGGTAATTATTATTAT